>DASZIR010000054.1:0-5668 GCA_035948995.1 Paraburkholderia sp.
GCGGGATGAATTTTTGAGGGATGCTCATGACCTGGCAATGTAGAGAGTGGCGACGCGACGAAAGTTAACATTGCCGCCTACTGTTTACAACTGAAATTTTTTGCGGCCTGCGGGAAGCTCGTCGCTTACATCCTGGCTTGACGAGCGGGTCAAGGCCGACGCAACGCCTGGCGCGACTGCCCCGGGTTTATGAGCAGTTACTTTTCTTTTGTACAAATCCTTGATGCGAAACAGATTATTGGGTCTGCGGCGTTTCACGGACCTTGCGCGGCCGCCCGCGCGGCAGGGGCGACACGCGCCGGTTCGCCGCCCGCGCCGCCCACTCGCGGTACGTATCGCTGCCGAGTACCCAGCCCTTGAGCGTGGCCTGCTGCAACTGGCTGGCTTCGCGCTCGTCGAGGGGTTGCTCGCAAAGTTCGCGGTACGCGCGTTGCCGCTCGAACGGCGTATTGCCGAGCGACCAGTACAACGGGTGATCCGTGATCAGGCTGTCCAGCGTGAGTCCAATATGGTGCCGGTAGCTCGACCAGCGGTAGTCTTCCGGCGCGCTCACCAGTTGCCCGCGCACCGGGCACATTTCGACCACGCGGCTCGCCAGCAGAAAATAGCGCTCGCCCTCGATTACGGTTGCCCGGTAGCGCCCCTCCCACAGCGTGCCGCGTCGTGAGTAGCGCCGGTTGAAGTGCGCGACATAGCGGCGACCGACCGCCTGCATCGCCTTGGGCAAGCTCGATTCTTCCGTCGGCGTGACGAGCAGTTGCACCGCGCCTGGCATCAACGCATACGCGTGAATCGACAGGTGATGGTCGCGTGAAGCCGCCTTCAGGCAATCGATGAAGAGCTCGTAATCCTGGTCGTCGACAAATGCGGGCTGCTGGTCAAGTCCGCGCAGGATGACGTGTTGCGGCTGGTCGGGAACATAAAGACGTGCGAGCCGTGCCATGCTGGAGTATCCAATAGTCGCGTTGGTATATACCCGAAGGTCCGAAAAGCCGCACGCCCGTACGTTTCGGCGCGACGCGGCTAAGCCAGAAACCACACGGAGCTTAGGGAGAAAGCTCTAACCGCCGCGTATGGTTTGTTTCAAACGTTGTGGTCATAATGAGCGGGCCTTTTCTGGAGGAGCACACATATGAAGTTAAAACAGGCCATGACGGGGATCGCGGCGCTTGCCTGCATGACGGCAGCCCACGCTCAATCGGCCGGAACCTTTTACGTCACGACAGGCTGGTTGCATTTTGCGCCTCAGTCCAATAGCGATCCGTTGAAGGAGACAAGCGTTGGCGGCTCCCCCGTCAATGTCACCGTACCCAATTCAGGCGCCAGCCTCGATAGCGGCGACACACTCGGGTTCACCGGTGGTTACTTCGTCACCGACCACATCGCAACCGAATTCGTGATTGGCATCCCGCCGAAGTTCAATCTGGACGGCTCGGGTGCCTTCACCTCATACGGCAAGCTCGGCGACGCCAAACAGTGGAGCCCCACCCTGCTGTTCAAGTACTACTTCAGGGACGCGCAAGCGCGGTTCCGTCCTTACCTGGGCGTGGGTGTCACCCATGTCTCGTTCACCAACCAGGAGATCACCAACAGCGTGTTCGAACAGCAGGTACTGCATGGTCCGACCTCCGTATCCACGGATAGTTCGTGGGCGCCGGTGTTTAATGGGGGCTTCACCTTCGCAATCGACCAGCACTGGTTCGCCGGTTTCTCGCTCTCGTACATACCCCTCAGCACCACCGCAAAGCTGAACACGGCCGCCACCACGCCGGTCGGAACACTCAACGTCCAGTCGCAGACGAAGATCAGGCTCAACCCGATCGTCAGCTACGTCAGCATCGGTTATCGCTTCTGACGCTCAGACTAAGGGTAGTCGGTTTTTGGGGGCTTGAACAATGCCGTCATGCAATCGTGACGGCATTTTCTTTTACATGGCGTGAAAAGCCCACCTCGCAGGGCGCGGCTACAAGCCCGTTTGTAATTTTGACCAGCCCGGCGGATGTTCCGGTGCAAATTGTGCCGCGACGCGTATGAATAAAGGCACGAGGCGCGACGCGCGACCGCTCCCGGTCCTGCCGGCTACCGTCTGGCACCGAAGTTGCGTGACCTGGCGTTTCCCGGATGATTCACGCGGGGCCTCTTTGACTCTTCAACGACGGAGCGACCATGACTGCACTACCGAACACGCGGGACGCCCTGGGCGAATCCTGGACGACGACGAGCCGCCGTGCCCGCCGTATCGCGCGCCGCAGCCGCCATGCGGCCGAAGACATCGCCAGCGAACTGCGCTCGCTGATGTCCGAACTCGAAGACACCCTGGCTGACGGCACCCAGGCCGATGCCGTAGCCCTGCGCGCGCAGTTGCGCAAACGCCTCGACATCGCGCGCGAGCGTTTGAACGAGACCCGTGACGCGGTGCGTCAACGCGCCGAGGTCGCGCTCGCGGATGCCGACGACTACGTGCGCGAAAACCCGTGGCAGACAATTGCCATCGTGGGCGGCATTGCGCTGATTGCCGGCGCGCTGCTCGCGCGGGCTCGCTCAACTCGCGCTGATGAACTGGGTGGCTAACGACCGCGCCGGCGCCAGGATTCTGCGGCGGCGCATGTTAGTTTCGCGCGAGCGCTGCGGTAGCCAAGCGCTGCGTGTTGCGTATTGCCGGCACTCAGTCTGGCGCTCAGTTGTCCGCAATCACGAACAGCCGCTGATACTCCTTGAGCGCATAGCGATCTGTCATGCCGGCAATGTAGTGGGCGATCAGACGCGGCTGCGTGGCGGGATCCGGCGATTGATAGGACGGCGGCAGCAGCCTCGGATCTTCGGTAAACGCGTCGAACAGCCCGATCACCACGCGCCGCGCCTTGTTCGCCATGCGCATGACACGGTAATGCCGGTAGAGGTTCTTGAACAGGAAGCGCTTGAGCGCTGCCGCCTGGGCAGCAACGGCTTCGCTATGGGCCACAAGCGGCGGCGCCGCGCGCACGGCGTCGAGGGACGCCGGCGCGTACTGCGCGAGGTTGCGCGTGGTCGTGTCAATCAGGTCGACGATCAGCGTGTTGATGATCCGGCGCACCGTCTCGTGAATCAGGCGGCGCCCCTCGATCTGCGGATAATCGCTGCGCGCGGCCTCGACGTGCGTCTGCCAGAGCTCGACTTCGGCCAGTTGCCCGACCGTGAGCAGACCTGAGCGAAGCCCGTCGTCGACGTCATGGTTGTTGTACGCGATCTCGTCGGCGACGTTTGCAATCTGGGCCTCGATGGACGGCTGCCGCCCCTCGAGAAAACGCTCGCCGAGCGCGCCGAGACGTCGGGCATTCTCCCGCGAACAATGCTTCAGGATGCCTTCGCGCGTTTCGAAACAGAGGTTGAGCCCATTGAACGCGCCATAGTGCTCCTCAAGATCGTCGACGACGGCGAGGCTCTGCAGGTTATGCTCGAAACCGCCGTGCTCGCGCATGCACTCGTTGAGCGCGTCCTGTCCCGCATGGCCGAACGGCGTATGGCCCAGGTCGTGGGCAAGCGAAATGGCTTCGACCAGATCCTCGTTGACCCGCAGGTTGCGGGCCACGGAGCGCGCAATCTGCGCCACTTCCAGACTGTGCGTGAGACGGGTGCGAAACAGGTCGCCCTCGTGGTTCACGAACACCTGCGTCTTGTATTCGAGGCGCCGGAACGCGGTCGAGTGAACGATACGGTCGCGATCGCGCTGAAACTCGGTGCGCGCGCTGGGCGCGGGTTCGGGATGACGGCGGCCGCGGGACTCCGCCGAATGCGCGGCATAAGGCGCGAGATGCGCTTCGAGCACGGCGAGCGTCGGGGCAGCGGCAGGAGCCGGCGCCGCGCCCGCAGACGCGGTGCCGGAGGATTCATTCAGGATGTCGCTGCGCCGTTCACTCACCGGTTTCTCCGAATCATGGGCGACACCCCGGGAGCGTCGTTGCGTGCCTGCCGCTCAGACGGCGGCCGCTAGCGTAGCGTGCACGGCGGCGTCGGGTGCCGGTCCGATCAGCGTCTCACCAAAACGCTTCAGCAGGATGAATTTAATCTCGCCCGCTTCGGCTTTCTTGTCGACCCGCATCAGCTCGACATAGCGGGTTTCGCCCAGCGCCGGGGCGTGCGTGGGCAGATGCGCTGCCGTGATCACGTCGACGAGACGCTTGCGCGCCGCTTCGTCGAGATGACCGAGGCGCACCGACAGGTCCGCCGCCATCACCATCCCGCAACCCACCGCCTCGCCGTGCAGCCATTCGCCGTAGCCGAGTCCGGCTTCGATCGCATGGCCGAACGTATGGCCAAAATTGAGGATCGCCCGCAGACCGCCTTCGCGTTCGTCTGCCGCCACGACGGAAGCCTTGATCTCGCACGAGCGCTTGACCGCCTCGGCAAGGGCTTGCGGCTCGCAGCGGTTCAGCCCGTCGATGTTCGCCTCGATCCAGTCGAAGAAAGCCGCGTCTGCGATCGCACCGGTCTTGATGACCTCGGCGACGCCAGCGGCCAGCTCACGCACCGGCAGTGTACGCAGCGCGCCGATATCGGCGATGACGGCCTGCGGCTGGTAGAACGCGCCGATCATGTTCTTGCCAAGCGGATGATTGATGCCGGTCTTGCCGCCCACCGACGAATCCACCTGCGACAGCAACGTGGTCGGCACCTGGATAAACGGCACGCCGCGCATATAACAGGCAGCGGCAAACCCGGTCATGTCGCCGATCACGCCGCCGCCCAGCGCGATCAGCGTGGTCTTGCGGTCAGCCCGCGCGCCGAGCAGCGCGTCGAAGATCAGATTGAGCGTTTCCCAGTTCTTGTACGCCTCGCCATCGGGCAGCACGACCGTCGACACCCGCTTGCCGAGCGGCGCAAGTGCCTGCCGCAGCGTGTCGCCGTAGAGCGGATCGACCGTAGTGTTGGTGACGATGGTGACGGAAGAACCGGCGATATGCGGCGCGAACAGCGCAGTCTGGCCAATCAGGCCGGCACCGGTATGGATGGGATAGGCGCGGTCGCCCAGTTCGACATTGACGGTAATCATGCTTGCCATTATGACGCAGGATGTTTGGCGACGCCGGCCATCTCGAGCTGCATCAGGACCATGTTGACGAGGCCGTTGACCGAGGGCCGGCCCGTTTCGATAACGAAATGCGCGCATTCGCGGTAGAGCGGGTCACGCACCTCGTAGAGCTGCTCCAGGCGCGCCTTGGGGTCTTCCGTCTGCAGCAGCGGGCGGTTCTTGTCGCGCCGGGTGCGCAGCCACAAATCGTGCGGATTGGCGCGCAGATAGACGACAAGCCCATGATTTTGCAGCGCTTCGCGGTTTTCCGGCCGCAGCACGGCTCCGCCGCCGGTAGCCAGTACGATATTCTGCCGCCCCGTCAGGTCGGAGATAACCTGCGCTTCACGCTCGCGGAAGCCCGCCTCGCCTTCGAGTTCGAAGATGACGGGGATGCGCGCGCCCGTGCGCGCCTCGATTTCGTGGTCGGAATCGAAAAACGGACGATCCAGCCGGCGCGCCACCGCCCGGCCCACGGTGGTCTTGCCTGCCCCCATGAGCCCTACAAAAAATACATTGGCGTGTGCGTCCCGCGCTTGCAACGGTGTCCTCTGGCTAATCCGGTATGGTTCGTGCCGCAGCTTACTGGCAAAGCGACTGCCTTGTCGAGCCTGCGGGCCG
>DASZIR010000055.1:0-7488 GCA_035948995.1 Paraburkholderia sp.
TCCGGCGACGCGCTCGCGATCGCACAGCAGAACGTGGCCGCCAACGGTTTCGACGCCGAACGCGCCAGCTGGCTCGACGCCGACGCGTTCAAAACCCTGCGCCGCCTCTACGACGAAGGCGAACGCTTCGACCTGGTCGTGCTCGATCCGCCGAAATTCGCGCCGTCGCGCGAACACGTGGACCGCGCCTCGCGCGCCTATAAGGACATCAACCTGACCGGCCTGAAGCTGCTGCGCCCGGGCGGCCTGCTGTTCACCTATTCATGCTCCGGCGCGATCGACTCGGAGTTGTTCCAGAAGATCGTGTCCGGCGCGGCGGCCGATGCGCGCGTCGATGCGCGGATTCTCAAGCGCCTCGGTGCCGGGGTCGACCACCCGTTGCTCACCGCATTCCCGGAAGGCGAATACCTGAAAGGTCTGCTGTTGCAAATTGCCTGATCGTCCATAGTTTCAGAGTTATTTCCCGCGCTGGCGGCGGGGTTCGCCCGCGCCGCCAGCGCCAGCTTGACAGATATGTTTCAATATCCGGCTAGATCGGGCCACGCGCCGTCAGGCTGCCACGCCCGGCAAACCGGATTAGCAGACGCATTCGCCGCACATTCGCGCTGCATATTTCGCGCTGTAAATTCTATTACGCACAGACTCACGTACAAGGCGACCAATATGATCCCAGTCACCATCCTGACCGGCTTTCTCGGCAGCGGCAAAACCACCCTGCTCAAGCGCATCCTGAACGAAAAGCACGGCATGAAGATCGCCGTGATCGAGAACGAGTTCGGCGAAGAGAACATCGACAACGAGATCCTCGTGCAGGACTCGAACGAGCAGATCATCCAGATGAGCAACGGCTGCATCTGCTGCACGATCCGCGGTGACCTGGCACTCGTGCTCGGCGATCTGGCGGCGAAAAAGCGCGCCGGCGAGCTCGATTTCGACCGCGTCGTGATCGAAACGACGGGCCTTGCGAACCCCGGCCCGGTCGCGCAGACGTTCTTCATGGACAACGAAATCGCCGACGAATTCCTGCTCGACGCGATCCTCACGCTGGTCGACGCGAAGCACGCCAACCTCCAGCTCGACGAGCACGAAGTGGTGCAGCGCCAGGTCGGCTTCGCCGATCGCCTGTTCATCACCAAGGCCGATCTGGTCGACGAAGAAGCGATTGACGATCTGCGCCATCGCCTGCTGCACATGAATCCGCGGGCGGCAATCCGGGTCGTGAATTTCGGTGAAGCCGACATCAAGGAAATCTTCGACCTGCGCGGCTTCAACCTGAATGCCAAGCTCGAAATCGACCCGGACTTCCTCGCCGAAGACGAGCACGCACACAACCACGCCCACGCGCACGACGAGCACGGCCACACCCACGATCACGCCAGTTGCGACCACGACCATGGCGAGGGCGACCATGAAGGCCACGAGGGTCACGACCACGGCCATCACCGCCATGCGCATCACGACGACAAGATCAAATCGTTCGTGTTCCGCAGCGAACGCCCGTTCGATCCGAACAAGCTGGAAGACTTCCTCGGCGGCATCCTGCAGATCTACGGTGAGCGGCTGCTGCGCTACAAGGGCGTGCTGTATATGAAGGGCGTCGACCGCAAGGTGGTGTTCCAGGGCGTGCACCAGATGATGGGCAGCGATCTGGCCGCCAAATGGCTGCCGGTCGAGAAGAAAAACAGCAAGATGGTCTTCATCGGCATCGAGCTGCCGCAAGACCTGATCACCGACGGTCTCTCCGCCTGTCTCGTCTGAGTGCGGCATCGGGAATGGCGAATGCTGGTGGCTCGGCAAGGCCGAAGCGAGCCAGAATTTGACCAAAAGCACCCCGAAAACGCGCGAATTGCGAAAAACGCGTGAAAACCCTGTTGCAGGAATCGTGCACGGCCATCGCTTTTTGGCCGTGCGCGCGTTATATTTTCAGGATATCGGCGGGCGACGGGCGGGGATTTCTCCCGGTTGCAGTGCCGGATTGTGATTCAGTTACAATACGTGCCCACTGGAGAATGAGAACGAATTGCCCGGTCAGCGCGTAACCCGCGCCGGGCCTGACACGGCGCCGGAAAACCTTGTCCGGGAAGCAGCACGCCGAAAAGCTGGCTGGCGCACCGCCTCGACAGGCCGCGCCGCCGGCAAAGCATTGCCTCAGGAGCATTTGAAGATCGTTTCCAGAGGAGTTCGGCCCCGCATCGGTGCCCGACGCTTCGGCGTCACGACAGCCTACCGTCCGTGTTCGCCAGCGCTCAGTGAGCGTGTTTGAGGCGCCTGTGCGGGCAATACGGAAGTGCGGGCAACCTGTAAGAGTTTTGCCTCACATTGAAGAAGCAAGCCAGATGACGACGAAACGACTCTTGACCGAAGCCGAAATCCTGAAGATGAGCGACAAGGATTACATGAATGAGGATCAGCTCGCTTTCTTCAGGAACAAGCTTGAACAGCTACAGGCGGAGATTCTCCGCAATGCCGGCCAGACGACCGAAAACCTGCGCGAAACCGTGATCGTGCCGGACCCGGCTGATCGCGCGACGATCGAGGAAGAGCATGCGCTGGAACTGCGCACGCGCGACCGCGAACGCAAGCTGCTGAAGAAGGTGCAGCAATCGCTTGCGCGCATCGAATCGGGCGATTATGGCTGGTGCGAAGAAACCGGCGAGCCGATCGGCATTCCGCGTATGCTCGCACGGCCCACGGCTACCCTGTCGCTCGAAGCGCAGGAGCGCCGCGAACTGCGCCAGAAGCTGTTCGGCGACTGAACGCCTGCGGCGCGGCTCGGGCCCGCGCCCTTACACGCTGCTTCGTCGAGAGGCGCACGGTAACTGTGCGCCTTTTTTCTTTTGCGAGGCGTGCTTTGCGGGGCCCGTTTTGCCGGACGCGGGCGGCGCCATCCGCGCTCGCAGGTCCTGCCGCCGGGCCGCGCGTGGTCCGCGCAGGTCCACGCGCCGGTAAGCCTCTTTTAGCGGACCGATGGGCCGCCCGTCTGGACGCCTTGCCACCTGATGCGCCTCAAATGCACCACCTGTTGGTGCCATATCCCGCCTCTGCCGCACTTTTCCGGTGTTTTTCCGCCCTGGGCCATCCGGCCAGCTCTTGATATGACAGCGCACGCCCTAAAATAAACCGGACATGCGTTGCACGAGCGCGCGCGGGCCCTTCTCCATGGGGTGCCTGTCGCGCGCCGTCCGCTCTATCGGATCCAGGCGGTAGCGCATCGGCGCCCGGCGCATCGGCGCGGTGGCGCACGAGCGCTGCCGCGTCCTACCCGTTTTGCAAAAGGAACGCATATGGAGCAATTTCACGGCACGACCATCGTCTCGGTGCGCCGCGGCGACAAGGTCGCCCTTGGCGGCGACGGCCAGGTCACGCTGGGCAATATCGTCATGAAAGGCGGCGCGAAAAAAGTCCGGCGCATCTATAACGGCCAGGTACTGGTCGGGTTTGCCGGCGGCACTGCCGACGCCTTCTCGCTGCTCGACCGTTTCGAAGCCAAGCTCGAAAAACATCAGGGCAATCTGACCCGCTCCGCGGTCGAGCTCGCCAAGGACTGGCGCACCGACCGCTTGCTGCGCCGCCTGGAAGCGATGCTGATCGCCGCTGACGCGCATACCACCCTCGTCATCACCGGCAACGGCGACGTACTCGACCCGGAAGGCGGCATCTGCGCAATCGGCTCGGGCGGCGCATACGCGCAGGCGGCAGCGAAGGCGCTTGCCGACAACACGGAACTGTCGCCGCGCGAAATCGTCGAGAAGTCACTGCAGATTGCCGGCGACATGTGCATCTATACGAATCACAACCGCGTTATCGAGACGATCGAGTAAGGACCCACGATGAGCACCATGACCCCTGCCGAGATCGTCTCGGAACTCGACAAGCACATCATCGGCCAAGGCCGCGCGAAGAAAGCGGTCGCGGTGGCGCTGCGCAACCGCTGGCGCCGTCAGCAGGTCGGCGAGCCGCTGCGCCAGGAAATCACGCCCAAGAACATCCTGATGATCGGACCGACGGGCGTCGGCAAGACGGAAATCGCCCGGCGTCTGGCCAAGCTGGCCGACGCGCCGTTCATCAAGATCGAAGCCACCAAGTTCACCGAAGTGGGCTATGTCGGACGTGACGTCGACAGCATCGTGCGCGACCTGATGGAAATCTCGGTCAAGCAGACCCGCGAGACGGAAATGCGCAAGGTGCGCACCAAGGCCGAAGATCAGGCCGAAGACCGCATTCTCGACATCCTGCTGCCGAGCGCGCGTCCGGTTGGTTTCGGTGCCAGCTCGAGCGCGACCGACACGGCTGACGAAGGCAGCACAACGCGCCAGACGTTTCGCAAGCGCCTGCGCGAGGGCCTGCTCGACGACAAGGAAATCGAACTCGACCTCGAACAGCCGCAGGTGGGCATGGACATCATGGGGCCGCCGGGCATGGAAGACATGACCGAGCAGATCCGTTCGATGTTCGCCAACCTCGGCGGTGGCAAGAAACAGCGCCGCAAGCTGAAGGTCAAGGAAGCGCTGAAGCTGCTGACCGACGAAGAAGCGGGCAAGATGCTCAACGACGAGGAAGTGAAGACCAGGGCGGTGCAGAACGTCGAGCAGAACGGCATCGTGTTCCTCGACGAAATCGACAAGATCACCTCGCGCAACGAGGCCGGCGGCGGCGAGGTGTCACGCCAGGGCGTGCAGCGCGATTTGCTGCCGCTCGTCGAAGGCACGACCATCAACACCAAGTACGGGATGGTGAAGACCGATCACATCCTGTTCATCGCGAGCGGCGCATTCCACCTCGCGAAGCCAAGTGACCTGATCCCCGAACTGCAGGGCCGGTTCCCGATTCGCGTCGAACTGGATTCGCTGTCCGTCGGAGATTTCGAAGCGATTCTGGTCTCGACCGACGCGAGCCTCGTGAAGCAATACCAGGCGCTGCTCGCGACCGAAGACGTGCATCTTGACTTCGGCGACGACGCCATTCGCCGTCTCGCGGAAATCGCCTTCTCGGTCAACGAGAAGACGGAGAACATCGGTGCCCGCCGGCTTTACACGGTGATCGAAAAACTGCTCGAAGAAGTGTCGTTTGCGGCCGGCAATCATGCAGGCACGAACGTCAAGATCGATGCGGCGTATGTGGACCGTGCGCTGAACGAAGTCGCGGATAATGAAGACCTGTCGCGCTACGTGCTGTAACCACGGTACGCGGCACCGCTGCGCCTCGCATTGCCGCACATATCGCCGCTCATATTGCGGATAGGGCACGAGGCGCGCGGCGCGAAGCAAAAGAATCGGGCGGCCTTGAGAAAGGCCGCCCGGTTTTTTTTGGCGCTGGCTGGCTACGCTTACTGCTTCACCGGCCGCTTGGCCAGCTTGCGCTGCAGCGTACGCCGGTGCATGTTCAGCGCGCGCGCTGTCGCGGAAATATTGCCGCCATGCTCGGCCAGCACGCGCTGGATATGCTCCCATTCGAGGCGCGCCACCGAGAGCGGCGTGGGGTGCTCGATCGCCTCTTCCGCCTGCAGCGCACTCGCTTCGCTTTGCAGTGCCGAGAGAATCGTTTCGACATTGGCCGGCTTCGCCAGATAGTTGTCGGCGCCGTCCTTCACCGCCTGCACGGCGGTCGCGATGCTCGCGTAGCCGGTCAGCACCAGCATCCGCGCATCCGGCTGCAGTTCGCGCAGCGGCGCCACCAGCGTGAGGCCCGAATCGTTGCCCAGGTGCAAATCCACCGTGATCTGCCCGAACTTCTGCTGATTCGCGAGCTTGATCGCCTCGTCGGCGTTATGCGCTTCAGCCACCGTATAGCCACGCCGCGTCAGACCGCGCGCGAGGATGCCGGAGAACACTTCGTCGTCGTCGATCACCAGAAAATTCATGTCGCTCATGCCTGTTTCTCCGTACTGGATGACGCGGCGCCTCTGCGGCCCGCGCCGGAAGATTGACGACCCGCTACGGGCAACCGCAGCACCGCACGCGTGCCGCGCGGCCGGGTCTCGCGGACGTCGGTCAGCTCAACCGATCCGCCGAGCCGCGCCGCTGCCGAAAACGCCAGATACAACCCGACGCCATGACCGCCCTGGGTACTGTCGACCGGCATCGCCCCAAGCGAGCCGCGCAAGGACGCCGGAATACCGGGCCCGGCGTCACACACTTCAAATTCGATGCGATCGCCCTGCTGCGACAGCGTGGCTGCGAGCGTCACGTAATCGCGGCTCGCGCGCGCGGCGTTATCGAGCAGGATCGTGAGAATCTGGCTGACCGCGACCGTATCGTCAAGGTTGAGCTCGGCGGGCGGCGTGCCGAGCCGCTCCAATTTCACATGCGGATGACGCAAACGCCACTGCTGGGCGAACGATTCCAGCCATTCGCCGACCGGCTGCCGGCTACCCGGCGCTGACGCGCGCGAGCGCAGACGCGCGAGCGCCGAGGTGCACAGCGTCATCTGCTGCTCGAGCAGTTCGAGATCCGCGGTGTAGGGGGCGAGACCCTTGTCGGTGCGCGCGGCATCGCGCAATTCTTCGGAGAGCATCGCGATCGTCGATAACGGCGTACCGATCTCGTGCGCGACGGTCGCGGCCTGCACGCCGAGCGCCACCGCGCGCTCGTCGCGCAGCAGGCGCTGCTGGGCGTCGCCAAGCGCCGCGTCGCGCTGGCGCAGCGCGCGCGACATGCGCGCGACGAACCACGCAATCAGGCCGACGCTCACGGTGAAGTTCACCCACATGCCGGCGCGGTAGTAGTCGAACAGGTTGGCGGGGTTATCGAGATTCAGCGGCACCGAGTCGAAACCGAGCACGGCGTAGCAGGCCACCGCGAATGCGGCGAGCCACAGCATCAGATGCCATGGCAGCACCGCCGCCGCGATCGCCAGCGACGGCAGGTATAGCGAGACGAATGGATTGGTCGTGCCACCGGAGAGGAACAGCAGTGCCGACAAGGCGCCCAGATCGACCCAGAGCTGGCCGAACAGTTCGAGATTGGATTCGGGCCGCTGCCGCGCGACGCGCAACCACGTCAGACCGTTAAAGATCGTTTCGAGGCTGATCACCAGCAGCATGGCCGGCAGCGGCAGGTGCACGCCGAAAAAGATCTGCACGACCGCGATCGTCACCAGTTGGCCGATAATCGCGAGACTGCGCAGCCAGAACAGGTGTCCCAGGTTGACCCGGCCGGTATTGGTTATACGATGCATGACGCCAGTTTACCCGTTCGGAGTTGTCCGACACACTGCGCTGGGGTTCGACGGTACCATCGAGCGCTTGACAAAAATCGCGCCATCGCCTGGACAGATTCATGCCGCCCATGATTTCCGACGCCGGCCACCCTGCTTGGCCCGCCTTCCTGATTTTTCTGCAGCGTGCCGCACAGGCGCAGCAGAACGGCGAGACCCAGGCACAGTCGATCTGGCTCGAAGCTGCCGCGCACCTGCAAGCGGTCGACCATGACGCAATCGTGAACATCACCGCCGCGCTGCTCGAACAGCGCCGCCATGAAGACGCCATCG
>DASZIR010000056.1:0-2016 GCA_035948995.1 Paraburkholderia sp.
GGCCATCCTGTCGCAACCGCCGGGCACGGTCGAAGGCCAGATCCGCCTGACCGAACAGGGCGAGGTGATCGCCAGCAAGTTCGGCAATCCGGAGATCGGCCGGCGCAACCTCGAAACCGTGGTCGCCGCGACGCTCGAAGCGTCGCTGCTGCCGCACGGCAACACGCCTGCGCAACTGCCGGCGTTCGAGGAAACGATGCAGCAACTGTCCGACGCGGCGATGGCCTCGTACCGTGCGCTGGTCTACGAAACGCCGGGGTTCAAGGAGTACTTCTTCGAGTCGACGCCGATTTCGGAGATCGCCGAACTGAACATCGGCAGCCGGCCGGCCTCGCGCAAGCTGCAGGATCCGAAGCAGCGCAAGATCGAAGATCTGCGCGCGATTCCGTGGGGCTTCTCATGGGGTCAATGCCGTCTGTTGCTGACCGGCTGGTACGGCTTTGGCAGCGCGGTGGCCGCGCATCTGGACAGCGCGCCGTCCGACGCCGAACGGGCACGCCGCCTTGCGGTGCTGAAGAAGATGCACAAGACATGGCCGTTCTTCGAGAACCTGCTGTCGAACATGGACATGGTGCTCGCCAAGACCGACCTCGCGGTCGCGTCGCGCTATGCAGCGCTCGTTACCGACAAGAAGCTGCGCAAGCACGTGTTCGAGCGGATCGTGGCGGAATGGGAGCGCACCTCGAAGGTGCTCTCCGAGATCACCGGCAGGAGCGAGCGGCTCGCGGATAACCCGCTGCTGGCGCGTTCGATCAAGAACCGCTTCCCGTATCTGGATCCGTTGAATCACCTGCAGGTGGAGTTGCTCAAGCGCCACCGCGCGGGTGATACGAACGCGCGGCTGCGGCGCGGGATTCACCTCACGATCAACGGAATTGCGGCGGGGTTGCGCAATACCGGGTGATGCGGGGTGCGACGCCGGGGGCGGATCCGTTCGTCACCGGCGTCGCCGACTTTCCACTCAACGCGCCTCGATCATCAGCGCATCCAGCTTGAACGAGCCGTCTTCCTGCACCTCGAAATACTGGCGTACTTCGTCCGGCGCACTGCTCCACAGCGAACGGATCGCCACCACCCGCGGCTCGGGCGTGCGCATGCGCGCTACCCACGAGGCGAACCCGATCGGCAACCGCCAGCGCTCGCGAATCGTCGCCCTGAAGCCTGCCGCCGCGAAATACGCCACCCATTCGTCCGCACGATAGTCGCGGACGTGCGACGCATCGCGTAACAGTTCGACGGCCTGAATATGCGTGTCGAGCAGCGGATGACCGGTCCCCGCGATATCGATGAACAGGACCTGGCCGCCCGGCTTCAGCACGCGGCGCACTTGGGCGAGCGCCTGCGGCACGTCGTGCCAGTGATGCGCACTCATCCGGCTGATGACCCAGTCGAACGAAGCATCGTCGAACGGCAGACGTTCCGCCGCGCCCTGCCGGGTGCGGATGTTCCCGAGCCCGCGCTCCCTGGCTGCGGCGGCAACGGTCGCGAGCATCTGCGGCGCGATATCGTAGGCCACCACGGTTTGCGCGTGCGCTGCGACGGCGAAGCTGGCGTGGCCCGCGCCGCAGCCCATGTCGAGCACCGTGGCATCCGGAGTTGCGGCGATGGAAGCGGCCAGTGTCTGCAGATCGGCGCCCGTTGCGTGCACATGACTCGTCAAATACGCCGCGGCAGTCGAGCCGAAGGCGTCGGCGACCTGATCGTGATGCTTCATCCAAATGCGCGGGAACCCTCGTCGTTCACGGCGAGGAGGGATAGCGCGCCGTGCTAAGCACGGCCTTTGCCCGCTTGTCCTTTGTCAATGCTATCCGTGGGTTGAAGGAAATAGCCGTATCCGTCGTTGCGCTGAAGAACACGGCAGTGGCGATGGCTGATGCCCTGCACGACACTGGAACCGGTCTGGATGTTGAATCTGCCGGTGGCGCGAACCGCAACGCGGCCGACGTGGATACCGGCCTTTTTGCCGGACGCGACGGTGGCCATGACGAGGTCGCCGGTCTGGAACCCGTTGACTTG
>DASZIR010000057.1:0-10396 GCA_035948995.1 Paraburkholderia sp.
CACAGGCGCAGCAGAACGGCGAGACCCAGGCACAGTCGATCTGGCTCGAAGCTGCCGCGCACCTGCAAGCGGTCGACCATGACGCAATCGTGAACATCACCGCCGCGCTGCTCGAACAGCGCCGCCATGAAGACGCCATCGCGTTCGCCGCCATTATTGCGCAACTCCTGCGCAACGATGCCGCCGCCAGCTTCCGGCTGGGCTATGCGCTGCAGATGGCGAACCGTCACCTTGACGCGCTCGCGCCGTATCGCCTTGCGCTCACCCTCGATCCCGATCTGCCGCAACTACGCAACAATCTGGCCGGCGCAATTGCCCTCACCCGCGGCGACGTGGCCGAACAGGTCGCCCTGCTGGAACGCGCGCTCGAAGCCAACCCGCTCGATACCGACGCCTGGACCAACCTTGCTCAGGCAAGCCGCTTCAGTTCGAATCTGCCACGCGCGCTGCAGGCAGGTGCCCGGGCTGTCGAACTGGCGCCCGAGAGCCCGCTGGCGCTGAACAACTATGCACTTGCGCTCAAGGAAGCGCAACGCTGGGACGAGGCTGTACAGCTCACCCAAACCGCCTGCGAACGCGCGCCGGGCGATGCCACGATGCGCTCCAATCTGGCCATGCTGCATCTCGTGCGTGGCGATTATGTGCGCGGCTGGCCGGCACACGAAGCGCGCTGGCAAGGTTCGATGGAACTGGGCGGCAACCGGCCGGTGATGCCGGCGCCGCAGTGGCAGGGCGAGCCGCTCGCGGGCAAAACGCTGCTGGTATGGGGTGAACAGGGGATGGGCGACCTGTTGCAGTGCTGCCGCTTTATCCCGCTGCTCGCGGCGCGCGTCCACGCGGAAGGCGGCCGTGTCATCTGGAACTCGTTTCCGCAGATGGGCGCGCTGCTTGAGCGCAGCCTCGGCGAGCATGTCGACAGCTACACGGCGGGCGGCGGCGTCGAGTTGCTGCCGGCCTTCGACTATGAGATTCCCTTGCTGAGCCTGCCGCTCGTGCTCGGCACCGGCGCAGACACCCTCCCCGGTGCGGTGCCTTATCTGCATCCGGATGCGGCAGCCAGCGCGTCGTGGCGGGCGCGCCTCGCCGGGGAAAAACGGCTCAAGGTCGGGCTGGCCTGGACCGGCAGCCTCAATCACCAGCGCAATCCGTTCAGGCGGGCAGGCTGGGAACGCTACGCGTCGGCCTTTACCGGCCTCGACGGCGTCGCGTTCTATTCGCTGCAGCCCGGTGCCGCGGCGGATGTGGCCGCCGCACAGGCAGCCGGTCTGACGATGGCCGATTACACCGGTGAGCTGAACAGTTTCGACGACACGGCGGCCTTCGTCAGCGCGCTCGATCTGGTGATCACGGTGTGCACGTCGGTTGCCCATCTGAGCGGTGCAACCGGCCAGCGCACGTGGGTGCTGCTCGACGTCAATCCGCACTGGACGTGGCTGCTGGAGCGCCGCGACAGCCCGTGGTACCCGGAGGCGACGCTGTACCGGCAGCGGCAGTTCGGCGACTGGGATCCCGTGATGGAAGAAGTCGCGCGCGATCTGGGGACGCTGGCCGGTCAGCGCGGATAGGGCCAGGCGCGGTTTCGTGACACCCCAGCGCCCGTTTAACCATGCCGCGCCCGCTCCCCGATGTTCCTCGATGGTCCTCGATGCTCCTCAAAAGGCACGCCTCGCCGCGCATGACGCCGGTCCAGCAACAGCAGCGACCTGTGCCAGGCAGTTGCCCCGGCGTTCAGCCGTCCCCGGCGCCCGGCATACGGCCTGCCTGCACACGGGCGATTTCAGCCACAAAACACTCCGGACACAGGCAGCGGCCACCCCGCTCAAGCCGCTCCGCCGGCATGGCCGGCATCGCTTTGCACCAGCATTCGAACGGCTGCCCGTGCATCGCGCAATCGAACGCGCTGCCGCAGCGCGGACAGCGTGCGCTCGCCGCGCGGACCTGGGCGTGAGGGGCGGACGGATTCATGACGGTCCAGAAAGTGCTGCCGGACATCCGGTGAGGAAATAATGCCACGTCTGGCAAACCCGTTGAAAGCGCGGTTTCGCTGCCCCCTTCCCGGTCTGGGCCCACCTCGCAGACGGCCGCGGCACCCGGGCATCGGCAGCGTGCGTCACACGTCTTTGGCGCACTGCGGAATAATGACAACACCCGCCTTCAGAACACGCGTCGAAAACCCTGTTGCAGCGCGCCAGTCCTGTACAATTCGCCGTGTTTCAACTGTCCTGTGCCTGAGCCTGCCGCCATGTCCGAGATTCCCGACCTTTCGCAGATCGCGCCCACCCTGAAGGCTGAAATTCTGGCCGAGGCGCTGCCTTACATTCGCCAGTACCACGGTAAGACCGTGGTCATCAAATACGGCGGCAACGCGATGACCGAAGAGCGTCTGAAGCAGGGCTTCGCGCGCGACGTGATCCTGCTGAAGCTGGTTGGCATCAATCCGGTCATCGTGCACGGGGGCGGTCCGCAGATCGACCAGGCGCTCAAGAAGATCGGCAAGCAGGGCACCTTCATCCAGGGCATGCGCGTCACGGACGAAGAGACGATGGAAGTCGTCGAATGGGTGCTCGGCGGCGAGGTACAGCAGGACATCGTCACGCTGATCAACCACTTCGGCGGCCACGCAGTGGGCCTCACCGGCAAGGACGGCGGCCTGATCCACGCACGCAAGATGCTGATGCCGGATCGCGAGACGCCTGGCCAGTATGTCGATATCGGCCAGGTCGGCGAGGTCGAGGCAATCAATCCGGCGGTCGTGAAGGCGCTGCAGGACGACGCGTTCATTCCGGTGATCTCGCCGATCGGCTTTGGCGAAGACGGCCTGTCGTACAACATCAACGCGGATCTGGTCGCGGGCAAGCTGGCGGTCGTGCTGAACGCCGAAAAGCTTGTCATGATGACCAACATCCCTGGCGTGATGGACAAGGAAGGCAATCTGCTGACCGATCTGTCCGCGCGCGAAATCGACGCGCTGTTCGAAGACGGCACCATCTCCGGCGGCATGCTGCCGAAGATCTCGTCCGCGCTCGACGCAGCGAAGAGTGGCGTGCGCTCCGTGCACATCATCGACGGCCGTATCGAACACTCGGTACTGCTCGAAATCCTGACCGAACAGCCGTTCGGCACGATGATCCGCTCCCACTGAGCATGCCCCGATGTGCAGCACGTCCCGCGGATGTGCTGCACATGTCTGCTGCATCCGCTGCTGCATCAGGCATCGCGGGCACCCCGCATCGCCCACGCGGCAATGCCAGACCCTTCCTTTTTTCCGCCGCCGCACGCATGATGGACGGCTGGCACCCGCCCGGCTGTTCAATCCGGCGGCGGCACGAACACGGTCCGGTTTTCCATCATCATGCGCACCTTCCCCTCGAGACACGCTAAACGCCGCCGGCCGCACATCGCAGGCGGCAGCCCGGTGTGGCTGTTCGACCTCGACAACACCCTGCACCACGCGTCGCACGCGATCTTTCCCGCCATCAACCAGGCGATGACGCAGTACATCATCGATACGCTGCAAGTGGAGCGCGACGAGGCCAACCGCCTGCGCACCGTCTACACGCAGCGCTATGGCGCCGCGCTGCTCGGTCTGGCCCGTCACCATCCGGTCGACCCGCACGATTTCCTGAAGGTCGTGCACACCTTCCCCGATCTGCACTCGATGGTGCGCGGCGAGCGCGGCCTCGCACGGCTCATTGCCGCCCTGCCGGGCCGCAAGATCGTGCTGACCAACGCTCCCGAGGCCTACGCACGTGACGTGCTCGCCGAGCTAGGCATCGGGCGCCTGTTCGAACGCGTCATCGCCATCGAGCACATGCGCGACCGCCGCGGCTGGCGCGCCAAGCCCGATGCGGGCATGCTGCGCCGTGCGATGCGCGACGCCCACGTGCGGCTCGGCGACGCGATCCTCGTCGAAGACACGCGCTCGCACCTGAAGAACTATCGCCGGCTCGGTATCCGCACTGTGTGGATCGTCGGTCATCTGCCCAGCCAGGTGCGCGCGGACGGCATTCCGGGCCGTTTGCCAGGCACTGGCCGGCCGCACTATGTCGACAGGCGCATTCGTTCGTTAAAATCGCTACGACTGGGCACCCGCTCGGTGCGACTGAAGGGACGACAGACATGCAACCGGATCACAAGCATGACGAAGCCGTAACCGACGACCAGCCAGCCACGGGCAGTACCCGCGCCACACGCCTGAAGCCAGGCGAGCGCCGCGTCCACATCCTCCGGACCCTCGCCACCATGCTGGAGGCGCCGAAAAACGAGAAGATCACCACCGCGGCGCTGGCCGCGCGCCTCGGCGTGTCGGAAGCCGCGCTCTACCGGCATTTCGCCAGCAAGGCGCAAATGTTCGAGGCCCTGATCGAATTCATCGAGCAGTCCATCTTCGGGCTCATCAACCAGATCGTCACGAAGGAGCCGAACGGCGTGCTGCAAGCCCGTGCGATCGCCTTGATGCTGCTCAACTTTTCTGCGAAAAATCCCGGCATGACGCGCGTGCTGACCTGCGAGGCGCTGGTTGGCGAGCACGAACGGCTCACCGAGCGCGTCAACCAGATGATCGAGCGCGTCGAAGCCTCGCTCAAGCAATGCCTGCGGCTCGGCCTGATGGACGCCAACGTGCAAACCCACACGCAACCCGATGCCGCGCAGCAGCACTCGCTGGTGCCGCTGCCCGCGGACTACGATCCCGCCGTGCGGGCCAATCTGCTGCTCAGCTATATCGCCGGCCGCTGGCACCGGTATGTGCGCAGCGGCTTTGCGCGTAACCCGGCCGAACATGCGGACGCCCAGTTGAGGCTGATTCTCCAGTAGTCCGCTGAAGGCCGAAGCTCCGCGGCAAACGGTAAGCAGGCCGGCCGCGCCCGACGCTGCCACGTTGAATTTTCCGCTATACTTTGCGCCTGACTGTCGTCACTGACGCTCACCCACGCGCCGATTTGCTGACTCGATTGCGGGCGCGCGAACCAGCTGGAAGCTGTTCCGGCGGTTCACTATAAATGCGGCTAAAGAGGTCGTCAGCCGCGCACACCGTCTCTCCCCGTGCCTTGCCGACACCATTTAGCCGCCCCTGTAGAAGGCGGAAGGAATGGAATCGATCGGTATCGTCGCTCCTCAGAAAATGCAGTTCTCCGAGCCGCTGCTCATGCAGAACGGCAGCTCGCTGGCCGGTTACGACCTGATGGTCGAAACCTATGGCACACTCAACGCCGCGCGCAGCAACGCCGTGCTCGTCTGCCACGCGCTCAACGCCTCGCACCATGTAGCGGGCGTCTATGCGGACGACCCCAGGAACGTCGGCTGGTGGGACAACATGGTCGGCCCGGGCAAGCCGCTCGACACGAACAGATTCTTCGTGATCGGCGTGAACAACCTGGGCTCGTGTTTCGGCTCGACCGGCCCGATGAGCATCAATCCGGTGACGGGCGAGCCTTACGGTGCGAGTTTCCCGGTGGTGACCGTCGAAGACTGGGTGAACGCGCAGGTGCGCGTCGCCGACGCCTTCGGTATCGAGCGTTTCGCGGCGGTGATGGGCGGCAGCCTCGGCGGCATGCAGGCACTCGCCTGGAGCACGATGTATCCGCAGCGCGTCGGCCACTGCATCGTGGTCGCCTCGACGCCCAAGCTGTCGGCGCAGAACATCGCCTTCAACGAGGTCGCACGCTCGGCGATCCTGTCCGATCCTGACTTCCACGGCGGCAACTACTACGCGCACGGCGTGAAGCCGAAGCGGGGGCTGCGCGTCGCGCGCATGATCGGTCACATCACCTATCTGTCCGACGACGACATGGCGGAGAAATTCGGCCGCTCGTTGCGTCGTGCCGAAGGCGCGCTCGACGCGTACAACTTCAATTTCGACGTCGAGTTCGAAGTGGAGTCGTATCTGCGCTACCAGGGCGACAAGTTCGCCGACTACTTCGACGCCAACACCTATCTGCTGATCACCCGCGCGCTCGACTATTTCGATCCCGCCAAGGCCTTCGACGGCGACCTGACCGCGGCCGTCGCGCACACCACAGCGAAATACCTGATCGCCAGCTTCTCGACCGACTGGCGCTTCGCGCCGGCACGCTCGCGCGAACTGGTGAAAGCGCTGCTCGATCACAAGCGCCAGGTGACGTACGCGGAAATCGACGCGCCGCACGGACACGACGCGTTCCTGCTCGACGATGCGCGCTATCACAACCTGATGCGCGCCTATTACGAACGAATTGCCACCGAGGTGAACGCATGAACCAGCGCGCTCTCGATTATCTTGCGCTGCGCCCCGACTTCCGCGCCATCGCCCGCTGGGTCGAGCCGCGCGCGACGGTGCTCGATCTGGGCTGCGGCGACGGCTCGCTGCTGTCGCTCCTGACCGAAGAACTGGATGTGTCGGGCTACGGCATCGAGATCAACGACGCCGGGGTGCTCGCGTCGACCCAGAACGGCGTCAACGTGATCCAGCAGAATCTGGAAGACGGCCTGCGCCTGTTCGAAGACGCGAGCTTCGACTTCGCGATCCTGTCGCAGACGCTGCAAACCATCCACCAGACCGCCGCGATCCTGCGCGAGACGGTGCGGGTCGGCAAGGAATGCATCGTGTCGTTTCCGAACTTCGGCTACTGGCCGCACCGGCTTTCCGTCTTGCAGGGCCGGATGCCGGTGTCGAAATCGCTGCCTTACCAGTGGCACAACACGCCGAACGTGCGCGTGCTGACCATCAAGGATTTCGAAGCGCTCGCACCGGAGGTCGGCATCGAGATTCTCGACCGCGTGGTGCTGCATGGCGGCCAGGCGGTGCGTTGGGGGGCGAACTGGCGTGGTAGTCTTGCGGTCTATCGTGTCAAGAAAAGCTAACCCTACCCGCTCAAATGTCGAACCCGCCGCATGAGGCGCCTGCTCTTACCGCTCACGTAGAACATGCCGGCTGGCGTGCTTTCCTGAACACGCACATGCTGATCTGCGTCTTTCTCGGCTTCACGTCGGGATTGCCGCTGTTCACGCTCGTCTATCTGGTACAGGCGTGGCTGCGCTCCGAAGGCGTCAATCTGAAGGAAATCGGCCTCTTCGCGTTGATCCAGTTCCCGTACACGTGGAAATTCGTCTGGGCGCCGCTGATGGACCGCTACGTGCCGCGCCTGCCGGGCTGGCGGCCGGGACGCCGGCGCGGCTGGATGCTCGTCACCCAGATTCTGGTGGCCGGCGCGATCGCCGCGCTCGGTTTCGTGTCGCCGCGCGATTCGATCTGGACCGTCGCCGCGCTCACCGCGCTCGTGGCCTTCTTCGGCGCGAGCCAGGACATCTCCATTGATGCCTACCGGCGCGAGTTACTGACCGACACCGAGCAGGGTCTCGGCAACGCCGTGCATGTCAACGCGTACAAGATTGCCGCGCTGGTGCCGGGGTCGCTCGCGCTGATCCTGTCCGACCATCTGCCGTGGACCACGGTGTTCATCGCGACGGCTGCGTTCATGGTGCCGGGCATGATCATGACGCTCGTCGTGCGCGAACCCGAAGTGCACGGCGCGCCGCCCAGGAACCTGCGCGAAGCGATCGTGGAGCCGTTCCGCGAATTCATCCTGCGCGACGGCTGGCGCGGCGCGCTGTTCGTGCTCAGCTTTATCTTCCTGTACAAGCTCGGCGACACGATGGCGACCAACCTGTCGACCTCGTTCTTTCTCGACATCGGCTATTCGCGCACGCAGATCGGCGTGATCGCCAAGACCACCGCGTTCGGTGCCAGCCTCGCCGGCGGGATCGTCGGGGGGATCTGGATGATGCGCATCGGCATCGGCCGCGGGTTATGGGTTTTCGGGGTTCTGCAGATGCTGTCCACGCTCGGCTTTGCGTGGCTCGCGCATCTTGGACCGGCGTCGCCGGGGCTCACCGCGATCTACGACTTCGCCGTCTTCACGAGCCAGGCGGTGACCAGGCTGCTGTCTGTGTTCGGCATCGACTGGGCCGTGCAGCTCGATCCGCGCTCGGTCGCGCTCGCACTGGTCTACGGCCTCGAAACCTTCGCCACCGGCCTGACGATGGCCGCCTTCACCGCGTATATCGCCAGCACGACCGATCCGCGCTACACCGCCACCCAGTTCGCGCTCTTCACGAGCCTCGCGTCGGTGCCGCGCACGCTGGCGTCGGCGGCGAGCGGCTATGTAGTCGCGCAGATCGGCTGGTTCGACTACTTCCTCGCCTGTACCGCGCTGGCGCTGCCCGGCATGCTGCTGTTGCTGCGCATCGCGCCGTGGAGAACGCAGTCGTGACGGCGTTCGCGACACCGCCGGCAGCAGCGTCGCAGCCGCGGCGCGCCATTGGGGCCAGCGCGCGTCGCGCACTGCGGGTGGCGCTTGCGCTCGCCTGCGCGGGCAGCACGCTCGCGGCGCCTTGCAGCGCGTATGCGACCGCGATGCCTGCGGTAGCGGCCAGTGCGCCTGCGCCCGCCAGCGCGCCGGCCGCGAAGCCGGCAGCGAACGCGGCGCCGCCGGAAAACCCTTCGTCGGCGGCATCGAACACTGCGAGCGGCACGAGCGCTGCTACCAGCGGCTCCAGCACCAGCACAAACGCCGGCAGCGCGGCCAGCGCACCTGCTGTCACGTCAGCCGCGTCCGCCCCACCAGCACTGCCGCCTCCGCCGGCTCCGCCGGTTACCGCAAGGCAGCCGGCACGCACCGCCAACGCGCCCGCCGCGGACAATCGGCCGCCGCCCTACGCCCCTAACCAGCAACTGCGTTTCGGCAACTACGCGGTGTTCCGCAACCTGATCCCGTCGCCGGTGCTCGAGGCCCAGGCCGCCGAAGAGTTCGAACAGATCGTGTACGGCGCCCAGCACGCCGGCCGGCTATACCCGGACACGGATGCACGCGTCATCCGCGTGCACTCGATCGTGGACAAGCTGATTCCGTATTCGCTGAAGTGGAACGAACGGGCAAAGAACTGGAAGTGGGAGATTGCGGTGATCCGCTCGCCCGATATCCGCATGTACTGCCTGCCGGGCGGCAAGATCGTGATCTACAGCGGCATTCTCGACCGTACGCGACTGAACGATAACGAGCTCGGCATGCTACTGGGCCATGAGATCGCGCACGCGTTGCGCGAGCACGCCCGCGAGCGCCTGGGCCAGCAGCAGGCGGCACAACTCGATTCGTCCGGGACCATTCCGCAACTGTTCGGGCTGGCCGACCTCGGCGCGGCACCGCTCGGCATCGGTTCGCAACTGCTCGAAATGAAATACGAGAGCACCGACGAAACCGAAGCCGACGTCATCGGCAGCGACATCGCCTCACGCGCCGGTTACGATCCGCGCGCCGCGATCACCCTGTGGGACAAGCTGGCTGCAGCGACGCGCAGCAATCGTAATCAAGGCTATATCTACGTTCACCCGTACACGCCCGCGCGCCGTCAGGACATTATGAAACGGCTCCCGGACATGCTGCCGCTCTACGCGAAAGCGATCGGCAAAACGGTGGATGCACTGCCCGACTATGCGGGCATTGGCCGCCCGCAACGCATCCAGACTCGCGGCGACTGAAGCGCGCAGCGCGCGCCTGGGCCAGCCGTTCACCGCGAGCCCACAATGCTGACTCCGCCTTACTTCCTGAGCTTATGGTCGTAATCGACCGTCAGCGGCGCGTGGTCGCTGAACTTGATGTCACGGAACACGTCGGTGCGCTTCGCCTTGCTGGCAATGCCGGGCGTGGCGATCTGGTAATCGATCCGCCACCCGACGTTCTTCGCATACGCCTGACCGCGATTGCTCCACCAGGTGTACTGCTCGGGACGTTGATCGAGTGTGCGGAACACGTCGACGTAACCCACCTCGTCGAACAGCCTGGTCAGCCATTCACGCTCTTCCGGCAGGCAACCTGAATTCTTCTGGTTGCTCTTCCAGTTCTTGATATCGATTTCCTTGTGGACGATGTTCACGTCGCCGCACACGACCACTTCGCGCTCCGTGCTGAGCTCCGCGAGATGCGGCATGAACTCGTCCATGAAGCGGAACTTGGCCTGCTGGCGATCGTCACCGCTCGAACCCGACGGCACATACACCGACACCACCGACAGCTTGCCGAAGCGCAATTCGACATAGCGCCCTTCCGGATCGAACTCTTCACTGCCGAAGCCGATCACGACCTCGTCCGGCTCGTGACGCGTATACACCCCTGCGCCGCTATAGCCCTTCTTCACCGCATGCTGGAAATAGCCGGTGAAGTTGTGCGGGGCGAGGAATTCCGGGGTCATGTCGTCCTGCGAGCATTTGATTTCCTGCACACACAGCACGTCCGCTTTCTGTTCGCCGAACCATTCGAAAAAGCCCTTCTTCGCCGCAGAGCGGATGCCGTTCAGGTTGGCGGTAATCACACGCAACATGTCGTTCCTTTATTGTCGATTCGTTGTTGAGTCTTTGTTAAGC
>DASZIR010000058.1:0-4545 GCA_035948995.1 Paraburkholderia sp.
GCCGAAAGGTATCGCAGGTTTGCGAATAAGAGAGTGGACGTGCAGCGCGTGCGGATCGGTGCACGATCGCAATACCAATGCGGCGCGGAACATTCTCCGATGCGGACTTGCATCGCTTGCAGAAGGAATCACCGGGGTTTAGCCCGGTGAGGAAGTCAACAGGAAAGGGCTTGAATATACTCTTGGAGTATCTTCAATCGAGTTCTGTTATCCGATGCGGCTCGCCCGAGTCGCGAACAGGGCGAAGACATGGTCGCCGGGTTCGTTGAATGCACGTGGTTTGAGGACACACTAGAACTTGCTTCAAACGTTCAACGCGTCGGGGTCCTTGCGCCGTATCGCGACGGCCACCGAACTGCCGACGATCAGCACGATGCCGAGCAGGGACACGACGCCGACTGACTCGCCCCACAGCACATAACCGAACAGCGTGGCCCAGACGATGCTCGTGTAGTTGAACGGTGCGAGCACGCCGACTTCGCCATGGCGGAACGCCGAGGTCATCAGCAGTTGTCCGATGCCGGCGGCCCCGCCGAGCAGCACCAGGATGCCGAGATCGCCGAGGGTCGGCGTGCGCCAGGCAAACAACAGCGAACCGCCCGTCACCACCGCGCCAATCAAGGTCGAATACAGGACGATCAGGCTGGCGTCTTCGGTGGCGCCGATGCGTTTGATCTGGATTACCGAGAGCGCGCCGAAGATCGCGCTCAACAGGATCAGCGCCGCGCCGGCCAGGCTCGACGACGCGTCACCCGGCCGCACCACCAGCAGGATGCCGATGAAGCCGCACACCGCGGCGAGCAGGTCGCGGCGGTGCAGTCCCGCCTTCAGCAGGAGCGGTGCGAGAAGGATCACGAACAGCGTTTCCGTGTAGGCGAGGGCGACCGCTTCACTGAGCGGCACGTAACGCAGGCCGGCGAAGAAAAATGCCAGCGACGCCATCAGCGCTATGGCGCGCTCGATGTGAGCGCGCCAACGGCGCGTGCGCAACCGTTTCTGGCCATTTCCAGCACGAGCGGCGTGGCCCGCCAGTATGAACGCCGGCACGAGGCCGAAGACCATGCGGAAAAAGGTGATTTCGTTGGCCGGGTAGTGCGCGGTGATGGATTTGGCCAAGGCGTCGACCACGGCGAAGCAGAACATGGCGGCCAGCATCTGCGCGATGCTGCGCAGGGGGAGCGAGGGGCTTGGCGACGTGGCGATTTGCATCGAGGCTCGCGAAGGCGAAGGCTAAGGGGATTGGTAAACCGGCAGGAACAGCGGGCTTCATGATAGCGCGGGAGTGGGGCCTTGCGCTTTCGGCCCCGATGCGGCTTCGGCCTTCGCCACCGCGCGCCACTGCGCGGGCGTCATCCCCACCTGGCGTTTGAAAACCCGCTGAAACGCAGCATCCGACTGATAGCCCACCGCCTCGCCGATTTCCGCGATCGCCAGACTGGTTTGCGCGAGCTTGCGGCCGGCCAGCGCCATGCGAATTTCGGTCAGTACATCGCTCGCCGAGCGGCCGATCGCTTCATCGAAATGCCGCGCAAAGGTGGCGCGCGACATATGGCACAGCGCGGCGAGCTCCGGCAAGGTCCATGGCTTGCCGGGTTCATCGAACATCGCTGACAGCGCAGGCTGCAGACGCGGGCGCTGTGCCAGAGCCAGCAGGCCGCGCGGCGGTTCGTCGGCGTGGCTGGCAAAACGCAGCGTCAGTGCGAATAGCGCGCCGGACAGGTGGTTCACCAGGGTCTCGCTCGCCGGGCCCTGTTCGAGCGCCTCTTCGCGCATCAACTGGATCAGGCGGGCAAGGCGGCTGGAGGCGACGGCGTCGTCCTGAGGCGCGTGATGACCCATGCCATCGCTGTCGTTGGCTTTGTGGTCGCCGGTGTGCGCGATGCTATGCACCAGCAGTCTGCCAGGGAGGTGGTCGCGCAGCAGCCGCTCCGGTACCGCAGGCAACAGAAAACGGCCGCACAGAATGTCGACGTCTGCGCCCGCGCCATGATTTGTCTCGATCGTCAGCCCGTTGACGACCCGCGAGCTCGCGCCCGCGGGCGTGCCGCCACTGCCGTCGTGCAGCACGTGGGGCGCGCCTGCCGGAAACAGGATGATGTCGCCGGCCCTCATGCGCAGCGGTGCGCCATGCTCGTCCTCGATCACCGCTTCGCCGCGCAGCAGGACGTGGTAGGGAATCTCACGCGCGTCAGCGGCGGGGTTATCGAGCCGCCACGGCGCGCCGAAATGGCAGCGTACGTCCAGCCGGCCCGCGACCGGCATCAATACGAGTAATCGGCCTAGCAGGTCCATGTGGGCGTGTTGAGACGTTTGAGCATGAAGTTGGTCGATTGTGACATTAAATTACTCTCGCTGTCTGCCTACACTGACTCCCATGCCATACGACATGGCTAGCAGATGAACCTGAACCTGAAGGAGTCAAACATGTCCCGTCTTACCTCAATCAATCCTGAAGCCGCTACCGGCGCCGCCGCAGAACTGTTCGCCAAGATCAGGAAGGCCGCTGGCAAGGTGCCGAACACCTTCGCGACGATCGGCACTCATAGCCCGGCAGCGCTCGGCGCGATGCTCGGCGTCGATGCGGTGCTGTCAGGCAGCAGCCTCTCCAAGCCTGACATCGAAACCATCAAACTCGCCGTTAGCGAAGTGGCAGGCTGTGACTACTGTGTCGCCGCCCATACGCTGATGGGCAAGTTTGCCGGCCTGTCGCAGGACGCGATGAAGCAGATCCGCGCCGGTGAGGCGACTGGCGATAGCAAACGCGATGCGCTTGTGCGCTTTGTGCGCACGCTGGTCGGCACGCGTGGCACGGTTCCCGCTGAGGAACTCGATGCGGTGCGCGCGGCAGGCTACAGCGAACAGCAGGTGATCGAAGTGACGCTCGCAATCGCGTCCATCACGTTCACCAACCTGGTGAACCGTGTGAACGACACCACGCTGGATTTTCCTGCGGTTGCATAACTGCTGTTGAGTGAATCGAGCGCGCGAGTCTGACGGTGAGGGCATGACCGGGCGGGTACCGGGTCATGCCCGCAACCGGATCCAGGGAGACACGCGGTAGTCTCAAGGCGCAACGCGCTCCTTGACGTCCATAACTGGACGGCTATGATTCGACCCATAGCTTCTGGTCGATGGATGTCGTTATGCAAAACGGGTTCGATACCCTGTTCACCGCGCTGTCCGATCCCACCCGCCGCGGGATTTTCGAGCGCCTGGCGCGCGATGGGGAACAGACGGTTCATGCGCTTACGGATCAGGCCGGCATTTCGCAACCGGCGGTGTCGAAGCATCTGGGCGTGCTCAAACAGGCCGGCCTCGTGCGCTACCGGCGCGCCGGCCGTGAGACGCATTACAGCGCGGAGCCAAAGGGTCTGGGGCCGCTCGTCGACTGGATGGGGCTTTACGGAGCGTTCTGGAGCGACCACCTCGATCAATTGGAATCGCTGTTGAACAGAATGGATCAGTAGTCATACTAACTAGATGAGATGGGCGATGCTGAGCGTGAACAGCTACGACAAGCAATACGTAAACGACTGCCGCGCAAAGGTGAAGCTGCTGCTGTCGACATACCGGGAGGTGTTGTCGGCAAAGCCCGCAGCGGCCATTAAAGCTTTCGAGCCGCATTTTTCAGCCATCAGGTCGGAGCCACGCCGGCAACGAAATGGACTAATGTTTCGATGTCACCTCTGTATGGGACCCCGGAGAAGATCATGACCAGACATTACCTGGCTTCGTTGGCAGTCGCGGCTACTCTTGCTGTTTCGTTGGCACATGGGCCTCAGGCCATGGCGCAGACAGGCGCCCCGGGAACGAAACAGATGCAGGACACACAGCTGAAAGCCCAACAAAAGGCGCGCGGCGCAAAGAAGAACCCTCACAAGAAGGCAGACGCTCAAAAGGCTGGAAGCGCCGCGTCGGCGTCCGCGCCCTAGAAATGCCAAATGCTTCGCACCATGTTGGGCTTGCGCTTCCTCGAAGCCTGCTTCGTTCGCAACCAGAGGCCATGCAAACTTACCCATTCCAGATTTCCGTTCCGGATGAAGAGATCGCCGACCTGCAGCGACGCCTGCGCGCGACACGCTGGCCGACGATGACGCCATCGGTGCCCTGGCAGCAGGGCACAGACGCCGCATGGCTTCGTTCACTCGTCGAATACTGGGCGGACCATTTCGATTGGCGCGAGGTCGAGCGCAGCCTGAACCTTCAGCCGCAGTTTCTGGCTGACGTGAACGGACAGCGCGTGCATTTCGTTCATCGGCGTGGCGTAGGCCCGGCGCCTTATCCTATCGTCATTACGCACGGCTGGCCTGGCTCGTTCTTCGAGTTCCATGCGTTGCTCGACCAGTTGTGTGACCCGGCAGCGTTCGGCGCCGACGCGGCCGATGCGTTCGATGTCGTCGTGCCGTCGCTACCCGGTTTTCTGTTTTCTCCGCCGCCGGGGAAGCCCGGAACGTCCGCGCATCAGGTCGCCGATCTGTGGGCGTCGCTGATGCGAGGTCTAGGCTATGAGCGATTTGGCGCGCAGGGTGGAGACATCGGCGCAGG
>DASZIR010000059.1:0-8357 GCA_035948995.1 Paraburkholderia sp.
AGTGAGGAATGTACGTGTCGACCTTATGCGCAGCCTGGATCACCATGCTGCCTTCAGGCACCTCTACTTTCTTGCCGTCTATTTCAAGTTCAACCATGATGGTCAATCTTCCTTAACCTGTTACCGCTCAATCGTTCGCCCGTTCATCGTCACCCACTTGCGCGGCACAACGATGAATCCCGCGGTTGACGCTTCTGGTGGCCGCCTGGGTGGCCCTTTTATGCCGCCACCGTTTCCGACGCCGTTGCTGCGCCGGCATGACCGCCCACGAGGCAGCGCTTGTTGGCGACGTGATATTCGAATTCGTCCCAGTAGTGCTTGAGCATGCCGCGCACCGGCATGGCCGCTGCATCGCCGAGCGCGCAAATCGTGCGGCCCATGATGTTCTCAGCTACCGAGTTCAGCAGGTCCAGATCTTCCTGGCGGCCGAGGCCGTGCTCGATACGATGCACGACGCGATACAGCCAGCCTGTGCCCTCGCGGCACGGCGTGCACTGACCGCAGGATTCTTCGTAGTAGAAGTACGACAGACGCAGCAACGAGCGCACCATGCAGCGTGTCTCGTCCATCACGATCACCGCGCCGGAACCCAGCATCGATCCCGCCTTGGCGATCGAGTCGTAGTCCATGTCGGTATGCATCATCATCTCGCCCGGGATCACCGGTGCGGACGAGCCGCCCGGAATCACGGCCTTGATCTTCTTGCCGCCGCGCATGCCGCCGGCGAGTTCCATCAGCGTCGCGAACGGCGTGCCGAGCGGAATTTCGTAGTTGCCAGGACGCTCGACGTCGCCCGAGACCGAGAAGATCTTGGTGCCGCCGTTGTTCGGCTTGCCCATGTCCAGGTAAGCCTGCGGGCCGATCGTCAGCAGGAACGGCACGGCCGCGAACGTCTCGGTGTTGTTGATCGTGGTCGGCTTGCCGTACACGCCGAAGCTCGCCGGGAACGGCGGCTTGAAGCGCGGCTGGCCCTTCTTGCCTTCCAGCGACTCGAGCAGCGCGGTTTCTTCGCCGCAGATGTAGGCGCCATAACCGTGGTGCGCATGCAGCTGGAACGAGAAGCCCGAGCCCATGATGTTGTCGCCGAGGAAACCGGCGCGACGGGCTTCTTCCAGCGCCTCTTCGAAGCGCTTGTACGTTTCCCAGATTTCGCCGTGGATGTAGTTGTAGCCGACCGTGATGCCCATTGCGTACGCGCCGATCGCCATGCCTTCGATCAGCGCATGCGGATTCCAGCGCAGGATGTCGCGATCCTTGAACGTGCCCGGTTCGCCTTCATCCGAATTGCAGACGAGGTACTTCTGCCCCGGGAACTGACGCGGCATGAAGCTCCATTTCAGACCGGTCGGGAAGCCCGCACCGCCGCGGCCGCGCAGACCCGACGCCTTGACGTCGGCAATCACCTGCTCGGGCGGAATCTTCTCTTCGAGAATACGGCGCAGCTGGGCGTATCCGCCGCGCGCCACATAGTCTTCGAGATGCCAGTTGTCGCCGGTGAGACCGGCAAGAATCAGCGGTTTGATGTGACGATCGTGTAAAGACGTCATTTCGAAAGTTCCTCGAGCAGCTGGTCGATCTTCGCGCGGCTCATGAAGCTGCACATGCGGTGGTTGTTCACCAGCAGCACCGGCGCGTCGCCGCACGACCCCATGCACTCACCTTCTTTCAAGGTGAACCTGCCGTCCGCCGTGGTTTCGCCGAAGTCGATGCCGAGCTTCTGCTTCAGGTATTCGGCGGCGCTTTCCGAGCCGCCGTCCGGGCCGAGCTGGCACGGCAGGTTCGTGCAGAGCGTGATCTTGTGCTTGCCGACCGGCGAGGTCTCGTACATCGTGTAGAAGGTGGCAACCTCCTGCACGGCGACCGCGGGCATGCCGAGATAGTCCGCGACGAACTGCATCAGTTCGGGCGACAGCCAGCCATGCTCTTCCTGAGCAACGGCCAGCGCCGTCATCACTGCGGACTGTTGCAGACCGGCGGGATACTTCGCGATCGCACGATCGATTTCTTTCAGGCCTTCAGCTGAGATCATTTTCAGACACGACTCTTTCAATTCCTACCGAACGAAAACCTGTCGCGCGCTGCATGTTGCGACAGACCCGGCGTTCCTTTGCTTGACGCGCGCCCGCTACGGCTGCGGCGCGCACGCCACGATGAAAACCGCTCTTACCGATCGATTTCGCCGAACACGATGTCCTGCGTGCCGATAATCGTCACGGCGTCGGCGATCATGTGACCGCGCGCCATTTCGTCGAGTGCGGACAGATGCGCGTAGCCCGGCGCGCGAATCTTCAGGCGATACGGCTTGTTCGCGCCGTCCGAGATCAGATAGATGCCGAACTCGCCCTTCGGATGTTCGACGGCCGCGTACGCTTCGCCTTCGGGCACGTGAAAGCCTTCCGTGAAGAGCTTGAAGTGGTGAATCAGATCTTCCATGTTCGACTTCATGCCGACGCGCGACGGCGGCGCAATCTTGTGATTGTCGATCATCACGGGGCCCGGATTCTTGCGCAACCACTCAATGCACTGTTTCGCAATGCGAGTCGATTGACGCATTTCTTCGACGCGCACCAGGTAGCGGTCGTAACAATCGCCGTTCACGCCGACCGGAATGTCGAAATCCAGCTTGTCGTAAACTTCATACGGCTGCTTCTTGCGCAGATCCCATTCGATGCCCGAACCGCGCAGCATGGCGCCGGTCATGCCCAGCTGCAAGGCGCGCTCGGGGCTCACCACGCCGATGCCGACCAGACGCTGTTTCCAGATCCGGTTGTCGGTGAGGAGCGTCTCGTATTCGTCGACACAATGCGGGAAACGGGTAAAGAAGTCGTCGATGAAGTCGAGCAGCGAACCCTGGCGGTTCTCGTTCATCCTCGACAGCGCCTTCGCGTTGCGGATCTTCGACGCCTTGTACTGCGGCATCGCTTCCGGCAGATCGCGATACACGCCGCCCGGACGATAGTAAGCCGCGTGCATCCGGGCACCGGACACCGCTTCGTACACGTCCATCAGGTCTTCGCGTTCGCGGAACGCATACAGAAACACCGCCATCGCGCCCACGTCGAGCGCGTGCGAGCCGATCCACATCAGGTGGTTCAGCACGCGCGTGATTTCGTCGAACAGCACGCGGATGTACTGCGCGCGTACCGGCACGTCGATGCCGAGCAGCTTTTCGATGGCCATCACATAGCCGTGCTCGTTGACCATCATCGACACGTAGTCGAGACGGTCCATGTAAGGCACGGACTGGATGAAGGTCTTGGTTTCCGCGAGCTTTTCAGTGGCGCGGTGCAGGAGGCCGATATGCGGGTCGGCGCGCTGGATCACTTCGCCGTCGAGTTCGAGCACGAGGCGCAGCACACCGTGCGCGGCCGGGTGCTGCGGGCCGAAGTTGAGCGTGTAGTTCTTGATCTCTGCCATGGCGTTCTCTTAGTGTTTCAGACCGCCATAGCGATCCTCGCGGATCACGCGCGGCGTGATTTCCCGCGGCTCGATCGTCACAGGCTGATAGACGACGCGCTTCTCTTCCGGGTCGTAACGCATTTCGACGTAGCCGGAGATCGGGAAATCCTTGCGGAACGGGTGACCGATGAAACCGTAGTCGGTCAGGATACGGCGCAGGTCAGGATGACCCTCGAAGACGATGCCGTACAGGTCGAATGCTTCGCGCTCGTACCAGTTGGCCGAGCTCCAGATATCGACCACGGACGGAATCAGCGGCACGTCGTCGTCCTGCGCGAACACGCGCACACGCACACGCCAGTTGTTCGACACCGACAGCAGATGCAGCACCGCCGCGAAACGCGGACCGTCGTACGCGCCGTCGCCGTAGGTCTGGTAGTCGACGCCGCACAGGTCGACCAGTTGCTCGAAGCGCAGCGACGCGTCATCGCGCAGGCGCGTGGCCACGTCGAGATATTCGCTTGCCTTCACGACGATCGTCAGCTCACCGATAGCTTCGGTGATGCTTTGCAGGCGGCCGCCAAAGGCCGCCTCGAGGTTCGCTTTCAGGGTCTCGAGTTTGCTTGCCATATTGTGGGGGGAGGCTCAGGCCCTATTGACGGGCGATAGTGTTGGTACGGCGGATCTTGGCCTGCAGCTGGATCACGCCGTAGACCAGCGCTTCTGCCGTCGGCGGACAACCCGGCACATAGACGTCGACCGGCACGATCCGGTCACAACCACGCACCACCGAGTAAGAGTAGTGATAGTAGCCGCCGCCGTTCGCGCACGAGCCCATCGAGATCACCCAGCGCGGCTCGGCCATCTGATCGTAGACCTTGCGCAGGGCGGGCGCCATCTTGTTGCACAGCGTGCCGGCGACGATCATCACGTCCGACTGACGCGGACTCGGACGAAACACCACGCCGAAACGGTCGAGGTCATAACGGGCTGCACCCGCATGCATCATCTCGACCGCGCAGCACGCGAGACCGAACGTCATCGGCCACAGGGAGCCGGTGCGCGTCCAGTTGATCAGCTTGTCAGCCGTGGTGGTGACAAACCCTTCCTTCAAGACCCCTTCGATACTCATTTGCTTTCCACTCCAGACGGGGCGGCGAGCGTTGGCCACCCACGCAAACCGGCGATTAATCCATCATTCCCAGTCAAGGCCGCCTTTCTTCCAGATATAGGCGAAGCCCAGCAGGAACTCGAGCAGGAAAATCATCATTGCCATGAAGCCGGGCCAGCCGATGTCGCGCAGGGCCACACCCCACGGGAACAGGAACGCGGTTTCAAGATCGAAAATGATGAAGAGAATGGCGACGAGGTAGTAGCGCACATCGAACTTCATGCGCGCATCTTCGAATGCTTCGAAGCCGCACTCGTACGGTGCGTTCTTCTCGGTATCGGGCCTGTTCGGACCGAGGATCTTGCCAATACTGACCAGTGCTACGCCTAAACCAGTGCCCACCAGGAGGAACAACAAGACGGGGTAATAGGCTGCGAGGTTCAAGACTATCCTCAATCGGTTGGTTCTGTGTACCGCCGGGGACAGAGATCACCCGACGCGAAATCACTTCGGCGTGCTTGACGCTGCAAGCTTAACGCAAACACCAAGCCGGAAGCGAAAATGCCAGCCGAAAGCGAAGCAAGCGGCTGGCATTAGATAACATTGGTGCCGACGGCGAGACTCGAACTCGCACAGCTTACGCCACTACCCCCTCAAGATAGCGTGTCTACCAATTTCACCACGTCGGCACTGTCTGCAATCCGGGAAATCAACTTATAAAACCCGCGAATCGCTTCAAGACTTGAATTGTAACTGGTTTAAACAGTTTGTTCAACGCACAAGAGCACACTGGACGAAAAATTTATTTCGGCACGTCCTGGCCCGGCGTGGACGCGGCCGTTGCCGGCATGGCGACCGACGCACCTGCCGGTGCGGCTGCTGACGACGCTGAAACCGGAGCGGTCGCTACCGCGCCGAGCAAGCCTGCAGAAGGCTTTGCGCGATATGCGCCGAGGTACGTGAGTGTCAGCGTCGTGACAAAAAACACGGCAGCGAGCACGGCGGTGGTACGCGACAGGAAGTTGGCCGAGCCCGTCGCGCCGAACAGACTACCCGATGCACCGCTGCCAAAAGCGGCGCCCATGTCGGCGCCCTTACCGTGCTGCAGCAACACGAGGCCGATGACCCCAAGCGCCGACAGCAACTGAACGACGATAATCAATGTTTTCAAATACAGCATCACACTCACCTGGGTCTTTATTTAATTGCACGGCACAAAGGGCGCCGCGCGCAATGGGGTCTTCCTGACCCGGGCACTCCGCTTACTGCGTGACGCTCACCGCGCCGGCCGCCTTGCAGATTGCCAGGAAATCCTTGTCCTTCAACGACGCGCCGCCAATCAGGCCGCCGTCGATATCCGGCTGACGAAACAATTCTTCCGCATTTTCCGGCTTCACGCTGCCGCCATACAGGAGCGGTACGTCAGCGGCGGCAGCACCCTTCGCCGCAAGCCGTGCGCGCAGGAACGCATGAACGTCCTGCGCCTGTTGTGACGTCGCGCTCTTGCCAGTGCCGATTGCCCAGACAGGCTCATAAGCCACCACAATGCGCGCCGCCTCTTGCGGCGACAGCTTCGCCAGCACTTCATCCAGTTGCGCGCCCACGACCTGCTCGGTCTCGCCCGCTTCGCGCTCTTCGAGCGTTTCGCCAACACAGACGATCGGGGTCAAACCCGCTTCGAGTGCACGCTGCGCCTTCACCGCGACCAGTTCCGCGCTTTCGCGGTGATAGGCCCGACGCTCCGAGTGCCCGACGATGGCCAGCGACGAGCCGAACTCCACGGCCATCGGCGCGGCCACTTCGCCCGTGTAGGCGCCCTGCGTGTGCGCGGAGACATCCTGCACGCCCCACGCGACACGACCGCCTGCCAGCAGCGACTGTGCCTGCGCAAGGTACGGACACGGCACACAGACGCCGACCCGCACGCTTTCCGGCAATCCGGCGGCGCCCTGCGCCACCGCCTGGAGCAGGACTGCGTTATCCGCAAGCCGTCCGTGCATCTTCCAGTTACCGACTACCAGTTTCGCTCGTTGTATCGACATCGTCTCGTCTTGTCGTGGCGGCGGACCCGGATTGCGCCGAATTTGCACCTTACTGCCCGCCATCTGAAATCATGCGGCGCACGCAAAACGCGCAATTTTACTGTGAGTGAGCGGATTGGGTCAAACCGACCCTCTCAAACTCACCGCGTCAGGCATCCGCAGCGGCCCGTGGCTAACCGCCTGCGGCTAGCCCCACGTCAGCACAATCTTGCCCACATGCGTGCTGCTTTCCATCAACGCGTGCGCCTCGGCGGCCTGCGCGGCTGGAAACACCTTATAAATCACCGGCTTGATACGGCCGTCCTCGAGGTGCGGCCACACCTTGGCCTTGAGCTGAGCCGCAATTCTCGCCTTGAACTCGACCGGCCGCGGACGCAGCGTCGAACCGGTCACCGTCAAGCGGCGGCGCAGGATCTCATGCAAATTCAGTTCCGCCTTCGCGCCGCCCAGCGTCGCGATCAGCACAATCCGGCCGCCGTCGGCCAGCGCCGTCAACTCGCGCGGCACGTAGCTGCCCGCGACCATGTCGAGAATCACGTCGACGCCACGATTGTTCGTCAGCGACTGGATGACTTCGACGAAATCCTCGGTTTTATAGTTGATCGCGCGCTCGGCGCCGAGTTGTTCACAGGCGCGGCACTTGTCGTCGGAACCCGCAGTGGCAAAGACACGAAAGCCCAGTGCATGCGCAATCTGGATTGCCGTCACCCCAATGCCGCTCGAACCGCCCTGCACCAGCAAGGTTTCATTGGGACCACCCTCGCCCGCGCCGAGCTGCGCGCGTTCGAACACGTTGCTCCACACGGTAAAGAACGTTTCAGGCAGCGACGCCGCCTCGATATCCGAGAGCCCTTCCGGCGCTGGCAGGCATTGCGCGAGCGGCGCGGCTGCGTATTCCGCGTAACCGCCTCCCGCCAGCAACGCGCACACGCGATCGCCGATTTTCAGGCCGAACGGGTTGTGCTTCTCGTCGATCGCGCCGCCGACAATTTCACCCGCCACTTCCAGCCCCGGCAGATCCGACGCGCCCGGCGGCGGCGCGTAGCCGCCCTTGCGCTGGAACACGTCCGGACGATTCACACCCGAGGCCGCCACCTTGATCAGCACTTCACCCGCTTTTGGCTGCGGCATGGGCCGCTCCGCGAGTTTCAGGACTTCCGGCGCACCGAATTCGGTAATTTCGATCGCTTTCATCTGCGTCACCTCCAAGGTTTGGATTGCGCTGCAAACCCACCGTTCAACCGGTTTGCACGGCAATTCACCCTGCATGAAAAACGGTCGGCGCGCACGCGCGCTGCCGGCCGTTACCTCCCTACTGCATTACTGCGGGGTCGGTTCGCCTTGCGGCGCGCCGTTCGGGGCCTCGTTCAGCAACGCCTTGGCCGACAGACGCACGCGGCCCTTTTCGTCCGTCTGGATGACCTTGACCTTCACCTGCTGGCCGTCCTTCAGGTAGTCGTTGATATCCTTGATGCGCTCGTTGGCGATCTCGGAGATGTGCAACAGGCCATCCTTGCCCGGCAGGATGTTCACGATCGCGCCGAAATCGAGCAGCTTGAGCACAGTACCTTCATACACCTGGCCCACTTCGACTTCCAGCGTGATGTTCTCGATACGCTTCTTCGCTTCGGCCATCCCTTCGCTGCTGGTGCTGGCGATGGTGACGACGCCGTCGTCCGAAATATCGATCGTCGTGCCGGTTTCTTCGGTCAGCGCGCGGATTACCGAACCACCCTTGCCGATCACGTCGCGGATCTTTTCCGGATTGATCTTGATGGTGATCATGCGCGGTGCGAACTCCGACA
>DASZIR010000060.1:0-4582 GCA_035948995.1 Paraburkholderia sp.
CCGTACTTCGAGCGAGCCTGCTTACGATCCTTGACGCCCTGGGTATCCAGCGAGCCGCGAACCATGTGGTAACGCACACCCGGCAAGTCCTTCACACGACCGCCGCGAATCAGCACGACCGAGTGTTCCTGCAGGTTGTGGCCTTCACCACCGATGTACGAAATGACTTCGAAGCCGTTCGTCAGGCGCACCTTGGCGACCTTACGAAGTGCCGAGTTCGGCTTCTTCGGCGTCGTGGTGTACACACGGGTGCACACGCCGCGACGCTGGGGGCAGTCCTGCAAAGCCGGGCTCTTGCTCTTCACTGTTTCCGAAGCGCGGCCTTTGCGAACCAGTTGATTGATGGTTGGCATTGTTTATTCCTGAAATTGAACAAAATCGACGCATCTGTTTCCGGGCAAAGCAGAAACGATTGCGCATCGAACTTCCGGACCTGGCCGCCGGGACGCGAACTTACCTCGCGCACTGGCATTCCAAGAACCGGAACCTAGCATAATATTCCGAAAATGCTAAGCGAGTCAACAGGTTGCGAGGAATCGCCTGCCTGGACAACCGCGCAGGCACCTAATCGGCGCCGACCACTTCCAGCAACTCCCAGCCGAAGCGGTCAAGTTTGCGGGCGCCCATGCCGGCGATGCCGCGCAGGTCTTCAATCGATCCCGGCCCGTTGCGGGCGATTTCCGCCAGGGTGGCATCGTGGAAGATGACGTAGGCCGGCACGCCGTCGCTCTTCGCGGTCTCGGTTCGCCAGGCGCGCAGACGGTCCCAACGGGCGCGTTCGCGCGGCCCCATGCCGATCGTCGGGTCGGCGCGCTCGCTGGTGCGCCCGGAGGACTGACGGGCGCGCGTTGGCTTCACATAGCGGCGCATGGTGACGTGCTGCTCGCCTTTGAGCACAGGCTTGCTCGCTTCGGTGAGCACCAGCGAGCCGAAACCCTCGTGATCGACCGTCAGATAGCCGAAGGCGACGAGCTGCCGAAACACCGCGCGCCATTCCGGCTCGGCGAGCGCGGCGCCGATGCCGAAGGTGGTGAGCTTCTCGTGGCCGCGCTGCAGGATCTTCTCGCTGCGGTTGCCGCGCAAGATGTCGATCAGGTGGCCCGCGCCGAAGTGAAAGCCGCTCGCGCGCTGGGCGCGGAACACGCAGGAGAGCGCCATTTGCGCCTCGCGCGTCGCGTCCCAGGTGTCGGGTGGCTCGAGGCACGTATCGCAGTTGCCGCAGGGCTCGCTCGCTTCGCCGAAGTAGTTGAGCAGCCGCACACGGCGGCAGGTCGCGGCTTCGCACAGGCCGAGCAGCGCGTCGAGCTTGCCGGTCTGCACGCGCTTGTGCGCGTCGTCAGCGTCCGACTCGTCGATCATCTTGCGCTGCTGCACGACGTCGCCGAGGCCGTAGGCCATCCACGCGTTGGCCGGCATGCCATCGCGGCCCGCACGACCGGTTTCCTGGTAGTACCCTTCTACGCTCTTCGGCAAGTCCAGGTGAGCGACAAACCGCACATCCGGCTTGTCGATCCCCATACCGAAGGCGATCGTCGCGCACATGACGATGCCTTCCTCGCGCTGGAACATCTCCTGATGTTTCTGGCGGATTTCGAACTCCATACCCGCGTGGTACGGCAGCGCGCGCATGCCCTTTTCTTTCAGCCACTCGGCCGTTTCTTCGACCTTGCGGCGCGACAGGCAGTAGACAACGCCGGCGTCAGTCGTGCCGTCGGGCTTCGAATGTTCGGCGCGGATGAAATCGAGCAGCTGTGCCCGCGCGTTGTCCTTTTCGACAATGCGATAGCGGATGTTCGGGCGATCGAAACTGGAGACGAAGACACGTGCGTCGTCGAGCGCGAGCCGGTGGATGATTTCGTCGCGGGTAATTGCATCCGCCGTAGCGGTGAGCGCAATACGCGGCACGCTCGGGAAGCGCTCGTGCAGCACCGACAGCTGGATGTATTCCGGCCGGAAATCGTGCCCCCATTGCGACACGCAATGCGCCTCATCAATGGCGAACAGGCCGATGCGCGTGCGCTCGAGCAGTTCCTGGAAGCGCGAAGTCATCAGCCGTTCAGGTGCGACATATAAAAGATCGATCTCGCCTTCCCGTAGCCCCCGCTCGGTTGCGGCGGCTTCGGGGCCGGACAAGGTCGAATTCAGATACGCCGCGCGCACGCCGACTTCCCTGAGCGCGGCGACCTGATCCTGCATCAGCGCGATCAACGGCGACACGACGATCCCGGCGCCCAGCCCCGCCTCCCGCCGCACCAGCGACGGAATCTGATAACACAGCGATTTGCCGCCGCCCGTCGGCATGAGCACGAGGCAATCGCCGCCGCCGGCGACGTGCTCGACAATTTCGCCCTGCTGTCCCCTGAATGCGGGATAGCCGAAGACTTCGTTGAGGATTTCGAGCGGACGGGACATGAATTTGAGAGAAGACAGCGTGATGCCGGTGACACGAATTTTACCAACGCATTCGTGCTGCGCCCGCGCTTTCCGGCAACGTTAGCCAATCGGCCGACGAATCCACAAAAAACGCAAAGACGGGACGCATAAAAAAAAAGCCGCTCAGTCGAAACTGAGCGGCTTCGCTGGCTGGTGAGCCCAGGCGGCTTGCGCCGCCCGAACTTACTCGCCTGAGTGCTGCTGTTCGGCTGCCGGGGTTTCCGGTGTGCCGAAATCGAAGGCCTCTTCGGCCGCGATCTGATCGAAACGCTCGCGGTCCGACAGCTCCTTGCTCTTGCGTGCCTTGTGGAACGCGAGACCCGTACCGGCCGGAATCAGACGGCCGACGATCACGTTTTCCTTCAGCCCGCGCAGATCGTCGCGCTTGCCCATGATCGCCGCTTCGGTCAGCACGCGGGTCGTTTCCTGGAACGACGCCGCGGAGATGAACGAATCGGTCGACAGCGACGCCTTCGTGATACCGAGCAAGACGTTTTCGTACGTTGCCGGACGCTTGTCTTCCGCGATCATCCGGTCGTTCTCGTCGAGCATGTCCGACCGCTCGACCTGTTCGCCCGGGATGAAACGCGTATCGCCGTTGTCCGTAATCTGCACGCGGCGCAGCATCTGACGAACAATCACTTCAATGTGCTTGTCGTTGATCTTCACGCCCTGCAGACGGTACACGTCCTGCACTTCGTCCACGATGTAACGCGACAGCGCTTCGACGCCCTGCAGACGCAGGATGTCGTGCGGATCCGCCGGCCCGTCGACGATCATTTCGCCCTTGTTGACGACCTGACCATCGTGCACCAGAACCTGCTTTTCCTTCGCGATCAGGAACTCGTGCTGGTTGCCCTCGAGGTCCGTGATAACGAGACGCTGCTTGCCCTTCGTGTCCTTACCGAACGACGTCGTACCCGTGACTTCCGCCAGAATGCCGGCGTCCTTCGGCGAACGTGCTTCGAACAGCTCGGCCACACGCGGCAGACCGCCGGTAATGTCACGCGTCTTCTGCGATTCAGTCGGGATACGTGCGAGCACTTCACCGACCTGCACTTGCTGACCGTCCTTCACGGTGATCAGGGCGCCGACCTGGAAGCCGATCTGCACCGAGTGCTCGGTGTTCGGGATCTTGACTTCTTCGCCGTTCGCATCGAGCAGCTTGACCTGCGGACGCACCGTCTTCGACGCTTGCGAACCGCGGCGCTTCACGTCGATCACGACCAGCGTCGAGAGACCCGTCACATCGTCGATCTGCTTGGCAACGGTCACGCCTTCTTCGACGTTTTCGAACTTCACCGTACCACCGTACTCGGTGATGATCGGACGCGTCATCGGATCCCACGTCGCCAGCTGGGTGCCGGCCTTGATCTGCGCGCCGTCCAGTTGCAACAGCGTCGCGCCGTACGGCACCTTGTGACGTTCACGCTCACGGCCGTGGTCGTCGGTGATCATCGCTTCGCCCGAACGCGAGATGACGATCTGCTCGCCCTTCGCATTCGTCACGTAGCGCATCGTCGACGTGAAACGAACCGTACCGTTCGACTTGGCTTCAACCGACGAAGCCACTGCCGCACGCGATGCCGCGCCACCGATGTGGAACGTACGCATCGTCAACTGCGTGCCCGGTTCACCGATTGACTGAGCAGCGATCACGCCGACTGCTTCGCCGACGTTGACCGACGAGCCGCGGCCCAGGTCGCGGCCGTAGCAGGCTGCGCACAGACCGTAACGCGTTTCGCAGGTCAGCGGGGTGCGCACGCGCACTTCGTCGATGCCGAGGCGTTCGATTTCTTCAACCGCGTCTTCGTCGAGCAGCGTGCCCGCTTCAAACAGCGTTTCCTGCGATTCCGGATTGACGACGTCAGCCACCGCCACGCGACCGAGGATACGGTCACGCAGTGCTTCGACGACTTCACCGCCTTCGACCAGCGCCTTCATGGCGACGCCGTTCGACGTACCGCAATCGTCCTCGACCACCACCAGATCCTGCGTCACGTCCACGAGACGACGCGTCAGGTAACCCGAGTTTGCCGTCTTCAGTGCCGTATCAGCCAGACCCTTACGTGCACCGTGGGTCGAGATGAAGTACTGCAACACGTTCAGGCCTTCGCGGAAGTTCGCCGTAATCGGCGTCTCGATGATC
>DASZIR010000061.1:0-10675 GCA_035948995.1 Paraburkholderia sp.
CGACGCCGTCGTCCGAAATATCGATCGTCGTGCCGGTTTCTTCGGTCAGCGCGCGGATTACCGAACCACCCTTGCCGATCACGTCGCGGATCTTTTCCGGATTGATCTTGATGGTGATCATGCGCGGTGCGAACTCCGACAGTTGCGTGTTCGCGCCCGACACGGCCGAAGTCATCTTGCCGAGGATGTGCATACGGCCTTCCTTCGCTTGCGCGAGGGCGACCTGCATGATTTCCTTGGTGATGCCCTGGATCTTGATGTCCATCTGCAGCGCGGTCACGCCTTGCCCGGTACCCGCCACCTTGAAGTCCATGTCGCCGAGGTGATCTTCGTCGCCGAGGATGTCGGTCAGCACGGCAAACTTGTTGCCTTCGAGGATCAGGCCCATCGCGATGCCGGCGACGTGCGCCTTCATCGGCACGCCGGCGTCCATCAGTGCGAGGCAGCCGCCGCACACCGAAGCCATCGACGACGACCCGTTCGATTCGGTAATTTCCGACACGACGCGGATCGAGTAGCCGAATTCGTCGGCGCTCGGCAGGCACGCGGCCAGCGCGCGCTTGGCGAGACGGCCGTGACCGATTTCACGGCGCTTGGGCGAACCGACGCGGCCCGTTTCGCCGGTCGCGAACGGAGGCATGTTGTAGTGGAGCATGAAACGCTCGCGGTACTCGCCTTCGAGCGCGTCGATGTTCTGCTCGTCGCCCTTGGTGCCGAGCGTCGCGATCACCAGCGCCTGCGTTTCGCCGCGCGTGAACAGCGCCGAGCCGTGGGTACGCGGCAGCACGCCGGTGCGGATTTCGATCGGGCGCACGGTGCGCGTGTCGCGGCCGTCGATACGCGGCTCACCCTCGAGAATCTGCGTACGGACGATCTTCGCTTCGATGTCGAACAGCACGTTGCCAACGGTTGCCTTGTCGGCTGCGACCGTGCCGGCTGCTGCGGCTTCTTCTTCCAGCCTGGCCGACGTGGCTGCGTAGACTTCCTTCAGCTTCGTCGAACGGGCTTGCTTGTCGCGGATCTGGTACGCCGCGAGCAGATCAGCTTGCGCCAGTTCCGTCACGCGGGCGATCAGCGCTTCGTTCTTCGGGGCCGGCTGCCAGTCCCACTCCGGCTTGCCGCCTTCGCGCACCAGTTCATGAATCGCGTCGATCGCAATCTGCATTTGCTCGTGGCCGAACACCACGGCGCCGAGCATCACTTCTTCGGTCAGCTGTTGCGCTTCCGATTCCACCATCAGCACCGCACGCTCGGTACCGGCGACGATCAGGTCGAGCGCCGAGTCCTTCATTTGCGAACGCGTCGGGTTCAGCACGTATTCGTTGCTGATGTAGGCCACGCGTGCAGCGCCAACCGGGCCGTTGAACGGCAGACCGGACACAGCGAGTGCCGCCGACGCGCCGATCAGCGCGGGAATGTCAGCGGGGATGTCCGGGTTCAGCGACAGGACGTGGATCACGACCTGCACTTCGTTGTAGAAGCCTTCCGGGAACAGCGGACGCAGCGGACGGTCGATCAGGCGCGAGATCAGCGTTTCGCCTTCCGACGGACGGCCTTCGCGACGGAAGAAACCACCGGGAATCTTGCCGGCAGCATAGGTCTTTTCGAGGTAGTCGACGGTCAGCGGGAAGAAGTCCTGGCCCGGCTTGGCCGTCTTGGCGCCGACCACGGTCGCCAGCACAACGGTATCTTCGACGTCGACGATCACGGCGCCGCTTGCCTGACGGGCGATTTCGCCAGTTTCGAGGCGAACGTTATGTTGTCCCCACTTAAATTCTTTGACGATCTTATTGAACATAGTCATTCCTTCACTCATCGTTATGCCGCGCGGACCAGAAGCGGCGCGGCAACGCCAATGCCGGTGCTACGCGGGAAGAGGAGTGTTATGCCATTCCAGAGAACCACGCTTAAGCGCGCGAACCGCTGGAATGACACAAAGCTCTGCCCTGCAGCCCGGCCGTGTTTCGTGTTGCCCGCCGCATGAACCGGCACGCTACCGCGGACAACCGCCGATGCACCTCACATGAAGCGCACCGTTCAAAAACAAAATGCCTGTATCAGTGAACTGACACAGGCATCTTGCTGAGAGCGCCTAACTGCGCGCCCGATTACTTACGCAGACCCAGCTTCTCGATCAGCGCGCGGTAACGATCCGCGTCCTTACCCTTCAGGTAGTCGAGCAGCTTACGACGGCGGCTCACCATGCGCAGCAGACCGCGGCGGCTGTGGTGATCCTTCGTGTGGGCCTTGAAGTGAACGGTCAGTTCGTTGATGCGGGTCGTGAGCAGTGCGACCTGCACTTCGGGGGAGCCGGTATCGTTAGCAGCGCGTGCGAATTGCGCAACGACTTCGGACTTCTTGCTTGTTTCAACTGCGGACATATTGATTTCCTTAAGAACTAGACAGGCGGTCACGGAAGAAAGGCCGTGCCGTGGCTTGCAACGAGGGGCGTATTGTAGCACAGCCTGCAGAGCCCGAGAACCCGGCTCTTACAGGGCAAAGTCGAGGCGCATTCCGCCGCAATTCCAGGCCCGGATGACGCCTGACCGAGGCCCTGTTCAGGGCCGCGTCATCCGGCAGACCGTCGCCGGGACGGTACGCTCCGGCGGCAGCGCCAGCACCGTGCGGAAGCCATAACCCGAACCCTCGTTGTCGAACCGCACGCCCGGCGTGCCGGCCTTGTCCATCTCCATCACATAAAGGGGCTGGATCAGTTGATGGTCGTCGGCGCGCATCCATGACGGGTGGAAGCCGCTGTCGAACTTCATCCCTTCCAGCGCCTTTGCGACGGCCGCAGGCTGGGCGCTGCCGGCCTTGTTCATCGCCGCGGCGAGCATCTCGATCATCAGCTCCATGCGCAGCACGGGATAGTCGTCCTGGGCGGCCGGGAAGCGGGCGCGGAACGCCTTGTACCATGCGTCCGAGGCGGCACCACCCGCATTCGGATGCCAGTCGGCCACGGCGATTACCCGCTTCACGCCGGCGTCGCCGAGCGCGGCCGGCGCGCCGAGGCTGTTGCCGTAAAAGGTGTAGAACCTGGTGTCGAGACCCTGCTCGCGCGCGGCCTTGACGAGCAGCGTCAGGTCGTTGCCCCAGTTGCCGGTGATCACCGCATCCGCGCCGCTCGCGCGAATCTTCGCGATGTACGGCGCGAAGTCCTTCACGCGGCCGATTGGGTGAAACTCGTCGCCGACGATCGCGATGTCGGGGCGCCTGGCCGCCAGCGCCGAGCGCGCAAGGGTGCTGACGTCGTGGCCGAAGCTATAGTCCTGATTCAGCAGGTAGACTTTCTTCACCGACTGGTCGTGCTGGATCACGTCCGCCAGCGCATCCATGCGCATGCCGGCATGCGCGTCGAAGCGGAAATGCCAGAAACTGCAGTTGGCGCTGGTGAGCGCGGGATCGTCGGCGGAATAGTTGAGGAACACCTCACGGTTCTCCGGCTCGCGGCTGTTCTGCTTTTCGATCGCGCCGATCAGCGCCGCCGCGACCGCGGAGCTGTTGCCTTGCACGATGTAGCCGATATGGCGGTCCGCCGCCGCGCGCAGTTGCACCAGCGCTTCTTCGGTGCTGCCCTTGCTGTCCAGCACGACGAGTTCGATCGGGTGCGCGCCATCGGCCAGTTTCACGCCGCCATGCGCATTCACCTGCTCGACGCCGAAGCGCAGATTGCGCTCCACCGCTGCCCCAGCGTTCGCGAACGGCCCTGACATGCCTTCGATCAGCGCGAGCTGGATCGGCTTGCCGCTTGGCGCTTCGCTCGCCTGCCCGCCCGCGTCGCCCGCCGCATGCGCCGTCGTCATCACCGCCGCCGTGACCACCACCGTTAGCGCCGCGGCTACGACGCGCCCCCACTTCGCTGCCATTCGCAGCTCCTCTGAATCGGTCAAAGCGCGGATCATAGGGCGCACGGCACGGAATAAGCAAGCGTGGTGGCGCGTTAACCGCTTTGCTGTCGTCGCACGACGGGAAGTCACCGGGGTAACGCGGCACCTGGCGCTGTGACGTTCCCGCGCAGCCACCCGCGCACATTGCACGATCCGCGCAATCTTTTGCCGCCCCGCGTGTCAAAATATTGTGGCTCGATGATAAAAACCGCTATCAAACGCCATCGGAGGAATTCATGCTTTTCCGCCTCTCATCCGCGCTCGCCTGCCTGGGCACGCTGCTGCTCGCCGGCTGCGTGCAGCCGTGGCAACAGTTCCAGCAGGGCCAGGACGAGTCCACGATCGTCGCCAAGCTCGGTGCGCCGCGCGAAGTCTACGATCTGCCCAACGGCGGCAAACGGCTGATGTGGCCCACCCAGCCCATGGGCGAAACCACCACCGCCGCCGACATCGACGGCTCCGGCAAGATCGTCAATGTGCGCCAGGTGCTGCAGCCGAACGAGTTCTACCGGGCAGAAATCGGCAAGTGGAGCAAGAGCGACGTGCTGGTGAATTTCGGCCGTCCGGAAGAGACCTCGTACTTTCCGCTGATGAAGCGCGAAGTCTGGACCTACCGCTACCTCGAAGACAACGTCTGGTACATGATGTACAGCTTCTATTTCGACGACCAGGGCGTGCTGAGAACCACGCAAAAGTCGCCCGACCCGCTGCACGATCCGGACCGCCGCAGCTTCTTTTAAGCCGGCACGGCGCAATTCTGGCCTGCAAGGCAAAAAGGCCCTCGCCATGGTGTGGCGAGGGCCCTTTTGTATGTACCGCGGCGCGGGTGGCGCCGCTGAACCCAGTCGCGCTTACACGCCTTCCGAACGCTGCGGGTTCAGCTTGTCCATGTTCGAATACAGCTTGTTGAGTGCCGAAATGTAAGCCTTGGCGGAGGCCGCAACGATATCCGGATCGGTGCCGACGCCGTTCACGATGCGTCCGCTCTTCGAGAGCCGCACCGTCACTTCGCCCTGCGCCTGGGTACCGGTCGTAATGGCGTTGACCGAATACAGCAACAGCTCGGAGCCGCTGCCAACCTCCGTTTCGATCGCATTGAGCGTCGCGTCCACCGGGCCGTTACCGCGCGCTTCGCCGATCACTTCCTTGCCCTCGACCGAGAACACGATGCGGGCATGCGGCTGCTCGCCGGTTTGCGAATGCTGCGACAGCGACACGAACTTGTAGTGCTCTTTCTGCTGCGCTTCCTCGGATTCTTCGGTGACGATCGCAATGATGTCTTCGTCGAAGATTTCCGACTTGCGGTCGGCCAGTTCCTTGAAGCGCACAAACGCAGCGTTCAGTTCGCCTTCGCTTTCGAGCGAAATGCCCAGTTCCTGCAGACGCTGCTTGAATGCGTTGCGGCCCGACAGCTTGCCCAGCACGATCTTGTTGGCGCTCCAGCCCACATCTTCGGCGCGCATGATTTCGTAGGTATCGCGCGCCTTGAGCACGCCGTCCTGGTGAATGCCCGACGCGTGCGCAAACGCGTTCGCGCCCACCACGGCCTTGTTCGGCTGCACCACGAAACCGGTGATCTGCGACACGAGCTTCGAAGCCGGCACGATCTGCGTCGTATCGATGCCGAGGTCCAGACCGAAGTAATCCTTGCGGGTCTTCACGGCCATCACGATTTCTTCGAGCGAGGTATTGCCCGCGCGCTCGCCGAGACCGTTGATCGTGCATTCCACCTGACGCGCGCCGCCGATCTTTACACCCGCCAGCGAGTTCGCGACCGCCATGCCGAGGTCGTTGTGGCAATGGACCGAGAACACGGCTTTGTCCGAATTCGGAATCCGTTCGCGCAGCGTCTTGACGAGCTGGCCGTACAGTTCCGGCACGCCGTAGCCGACCGTATCGGCGATATTGATGGTGGTCGCGCCTTCGGCGATCACCGCTTCCAGCACGCGGCACAGGAAATCCATGTCCGAACGGCTGCCGTCTTCCGGCGAGAACTCCACATCATTGGTGAACTTGCGGGCGAACCGCACGGCGAGCTTCGCCTGCTCGAACACCTGATCCGGCGTCATGCGCAGCTTCTTTTCCATGTGCAGCGGCGACGTTGCGATGAACGTGTGGATGCGGAAATGATCAGCGGGCTTCAACGCATCAGCGGCGCGCTGGATGTCCTTGTCGTTGGCGCGGGCGAGCGAACAGACCGTGCTGTCCTTGATCATCGAGGCAATCGTGTGAATCGCGTCGAAGTCGCCGTTCGAGCTGGCCGCAAAGCCGGCTTCGATGATGTCCACCTTCATCCGCTCGAGCTGCCTGGCGATGCGGATTTTTTCTTCCTTCGTCATCGACGCACCGGGCGACTGCTCGCCATCGCGCAACGTCGTGTCGAAAATGATCAGTTTGTCTGCCATCTCGGGTCTCCTGGGAGGATTCGGTCAAATAAGGGGATCGAAAAACGGAATTCGGGTGTTTGCGCCACCGCTGGCGACGCCAAACAACGAACGAGGCAGACGGAGGGCGAAAACGATCAGCGCGGTAGGCGCGCTAGCGCTAGCACGCATAGCAGCGCGCCGGCTTGAAGAGACTGGAAGGGGAACTTGAAAATGTTCATGGCAGCGACTATAGCGGCATTCCGGAAATCCTGCAATTAGCTCGATACCTGCCCCAAAGTGGGTGGCCCTGCGTGAAGCAGAATGAAAAACGGCAGCCCGCAGGCTGCCGTCTGGATACGCGCAATTCGAATACGCGCAATTCAGGTCCGGCTCATGCCGGTCAGCGCTCGCGCTGTACCGAGCGGGCCGGATTGGCCCTGCCCCGCACCGCCTGGTAGCCCCAGAACGCATAGCCTGACAGGCCGTAGAGCACGAACAGGCCGAACAGCATGAGCGGCGGATCGGACGACACCAGCACGAAGGCGACCACGACGAGCAGGATCACGCCGAACGGCACGCGATGCCGCACGTCGAGCGCTTTACCGCTGTAAAACGGGGCGTTCGACACCATCGTCACACCGGCGTAGATGGTCAGCACGAAAGCCACCCACGGCAGCCAGACGAGCTTGACCGGCACGCGGTTGTCAGTCGCGAGCCACACGAAACCGGCGATCAGTGCCGCCGCAGCCGGACTCGGCATGCCCTGGAAGAAGCGCTTGTCGACCACGCCGATGTTGGTATTGAAACGCGCAAGGCGCAGCGCCGCACCCGAGCAGTAGACGAACGCCGCGAGCCAGCCCCACCGGCCCAGATCCTTCAGCACCCACTCGTACATCACGAGCGCCGGCGCGACGCCGAACGACACCATGTCCGACAGGCTGTCGAACTGTTCGCCGAACGCGCTTTGCGTGTGCGTCATGCGCGCGACGCGGCCATCCATGCCGTCGAGCACCATCGCGACGAAGATCGCGATGGCCGCGACCTCGAAGCGCACGTTCATCGCCTGCACCACCGCGAAGAAGCCGCAGAACAGCGCAGCCGTCGTGAAGGCGTTGGGCAGCAGATAGATGCCGCGCTTCCTCAGAAACTGCTGGCGCAGGGCGCGACGGCTGTCGATCGGCCCCACTTCCTGCGCCATCGGCTTGTTGCGGCGAAACGGCCGCGGCTGCGGTGCCGTGTTGTTACGGGGTCGACGTTTGAATGCGGCCATCGGAAAACCTCCTTTGTGCCGCTTTATAGTTCGAGTTCAGCAAGAATGGTCGACGACGCCGAAACCTTCTCGCCGATCGACACGCGCGGACGGCTGCCGACCGGCAGATACACGTCGACGCGCGAACCGAAGCGGATGAAGCCGTAACGCTGGCCGCGCGTGAGCGGCTCGCCGGCACGCACGTAACAAAGAATGCGGCGTGCGATGAGACCTGCGATCTGCACCGAGGTCACGGTATGGCCGCTGGCCGTTTCGATCACCAGCGCATTGCGTTCGTTTTCGAGCGACGCCTTGTCGACCGCCGCGTTCAGATAAGCACCCGGGAAGTATTCGACCTTCGAAATGGCACCGTCCACCGGCGAGCGTTGCGAGTGGACATTGAATACGTTCATGAACACGCTGATTTTCAGCGCTTCACGGTTGGCATACGGATCATGCGTGGTTTCGACGGCGACGATGCGGCCATCGGCCGGGCACAGTACAGCATTGGGCTGCGTCGGAATCGGGCGCGCCGGATCGCGGAAGAACTGCACAACGAAGATGAGCAGCAGCCAGAATGGCCATGCAAAGCCGAACCCCGTGAAGGCATGGATCAACAACGCAACGACGGCCGCGATGGCGATAAATGGCCAGCCTTCGCGCGCGATGATCGGATGAGGGTAATTCATGGATGGATTGGCTTCTGTATTTTTGTAAAACCGTAGGATAGCAAAAGCCGCCCAGGGTTCAGCACCCTTGGACGGCTTTTTGCATTACCGGCGCCTGCGGCAGCGCGCCGCGCCGGTTATGAACGACAACTGGCCTAGTTCTTCGACTGATCGACCAGCTTGTTCGCGGCGATCCACGGCATCATCGCACGCAGCTTCGCACCGACCTGTTCGATCTGGTGTTCAGCGGTCAGACGGCGGCGCGATTGCAGGGTCGGTGCGCCAGCCCTGTTTTCGATGATGAAGCTCTTTGCGTACTCGCCGGTCTGAATGTCGGTGAGAACCTGCTTCATCGCCTTCTTCGTTTCCGCCGTCACGATCTTCGGACCCGTCACGTATTCGCCATATTCGGCGTTGTTCGAGATCGAGTAGTTCATGTTGGCGATGCCGCCTTCATAGATCAGGTCGACGATCAGCTTCAGTTCGTGCAGGCACTCGAAGTACGCCATTTCCGGCGCGTAGCCCGCTTCCACCAGGGTTTCGAAGCCAGCCTTGATCAGGTCGACCGTACCGCCGCACAGCACGGCCTGTTCGCCGAACAGGTCGGTTTCGGTTTCTTCGCGGAAGTTGGTTTCGATGATACCGGCACGGCCGCCGCCGTTTGCTGCTGCGTACGACAGCGCGATGTCACGTGCTGCGCCCGACTTGTCTTGCGCCACGGCGATCAGGTGGGGCACGCCGCCACCTTGCGAGTACGTACTGCGCACCGTGTGGCCCGGGGCCTTCGGCGCGATCATGATGACGTCGAGGTCAGCGCGCGGAATCACCTGGCCGTAATGCACGTTAAAGCCGTGCGCGAATGCCAGCGCTGCGCCTTGCTTGATGTTGGCGTGCACTTCCTTCGCGTAGACTTCGGCGATCTGCTCGTCCGGCAGCAGCATCATGACGACGTCTGCACCCTTCACGGCTTCCGCCACTTCCTTGACCTGCAGGCCAGCGTTCTCGGCCTTGCTCCACGATGCGCCACCCTTGCGCAGGCCGACCGTCACCTTCACGCCGCTTTCGCTCAGGTTCAGTGCGTGTGCGTGGCCTTGCGAGCCGTAGCCGATGATGGTGACTTGCTTGCCCTTGATGAGGGAGAGGTCGGCGTCCTTGTCGTAGAAAACTTTCATGTCGGTTCCTTGGCTAAATTCGGTGAAATCAGTGAAATTCAAATAATGCGAATGTGTTGCTTGGCCGGGTGGGTGCAGGCACTGCCCGGCCCCGATCGATGGATTAAATAAACCGGCGTCAAACCTTCAGAATGCGTTCGCCGCGACCGATCCCCGAGCTGCCCGTGCGGACCGTTTCGAGAATCGCGGTGGCGTCGAGCCCTTCAATGAAGGCATCGAGCTTGTCGCTCGCGCCTGTCAGTTCGATCGTGTAGGTCTTTTCGGTGACGTCAATGATACGGCCGCGGAAGATATCCGACATCCGTTTCATCTCTTCACGTTCCTTGCCGACCGCCCTTACCTTGATCAACATCAGCTCGCGCTCGATATGGGCGCCCTCGGTCAGGTCGACCACTTTCACCACCTCGATCAGGCGGTTCAAATGCTTCGTGATCTGTTCGATCACGTCATCCGAGCCAATGGAAACGATGGTCATGCGCGACAGCGAACGGTCTTCGGTCGGGGCCACCGTCAAGGTATCAATGTTGTACCCGCGTGCGGAAAAGAGGCCGACCACGCGCGAGAGCGCGCCCGGTTCGTTTTCCAGCAGGACGGAAATAATGTGTCTCATGTTTCGCTTCTTCCAGATGTGTGATATATGCGAGCCGGTTTGCGCCGCTTCGTCCGCTTACGCTCTTTTTGAAAGCGCGCATGACGAAGCCAACGCTGCATTTACCCAAATGCGAACCGTCGTTATAGATCTTCCGAACCGAGCAGCATCTCCGTGATGCCCTTGCCGGCCTGAACCATCGGCCAGACGTTTTCGGTCGGATCGGTCTGGAAGTCGAGAAACACCGTGCGATCCTTCAGGCGCAGCGCTTCTTTCAGCGCCGGCTCGACGTCCGCGGTCTTTTCGATACGCATGCCGACATGGCCGTACGCTTCGGCAAGCTTCACGAAATCCGGCAGCGCATCCATATAGGAATGCGAATAGCGCTTGCTGTATTCGATCTGCTGCCACTGGCGCACCATGCCCAGATAGCGGTTGTTCAGCGAAATGATCTTGATCGGCGTCTCGTACTGCTTGCAGGTCGAGAGTTCCTGGATACACATCTGGATCGAGCCTTCGCCCGTGATACAGAGCACGTCGTCGTCCGGGTGCGCCATTTTCACGCCCATTGCCGCCGGCAGGCCGAAGCCCATCGTGCCCAGACCACCGGAGTTGATCCAGCGGCGCGGCTTGTTGAAGCGATAGAACTGCGCCGCCCACATCTGGTGCTGGCCGACGTCGGAACACACGAAGGCATTGCCGTCGGTCAGTTCCCACGCCTTTTCCACCACGTACTGCGGCTTG
>DASZIR010000062.1:0-14565 GCA_035948995.1 Paraburkholderia sp.
CAACGTGCTGCAGATGGAAGTGCTCGGCCAGCAATGGCAATGGCGCTTCCGCTTTGCCGGCCCCGGAGGCAAGCTGGGCACGACGGACGTGCGCTACATCAGCAACGACAACCCCTTCGGCCTGAACCCCGGCGACCCCAATGGCCGTGACAACTACCTGATCGAGACGCCCGAGGTACACCTGCCGCTCAACCAGCCGATCCAGGTCTTGACACGGTCGCTCGACGTGCTGCACGACTTCTACGTACCGCCGTTCCGTGCGCGCATGAACATGGTGCCCGGCATGGTGACGACCTTCTGGTTCACGCCGACCAAGGCAGGGCGTTACGACATCCTGTGCGCGCAGCTTTGCGGTATCGGGCACTCCAACATGCGCGGCGTGGTGGTGGTGGAAGACGAAGCATCGTTCTCGCGCTGGCTGGCGAAGCAGAGCACGTTCGCGCAGCGGCAGCAGGCCAGGGTGCAGGCCGCAACCGCCGCTGCAGGCGGCAGCGCCCAGGCGCTTGCTGACCAGGGCAAGACGCTCGCAGAGGCCAAGGGCTGCTTCGCCTGCCATACCGTGGACGGCAGTCCGCGCGTGGGCCCCACCTGGAAGAGCCTGTACGGCAAGACCGAAACGATGGCCGACGGCAGTACCGCGAAGGTGGACGAAGCCTATCTGCGCGCCTTTATCCGCAACCCGAAGGCCCGCGTCGTGAAGGGCTTCGCACCCATCATGCCGACCTTCGACCTGAGCGAGCAGGAGCTGACCGCGCTGGTGGCCTACATCGAATCGCAAGGCGGCCCGGCCGCCATCAGCGCAGCCAAACCCTAGCGGAGCAGACGCAATGTCCTACGCACACACCAACCACGCCCAGCAAAGCTTCTGGACCCGCTATATCTGGAGCCAGGACCACAAGGTCATCGCCGTGCAGTATTCGCTGACGGCCATCGCCGTCGGCCTGGTCGGCCTTGTGTTGTCGGACCTGATGCGGTTGCAGCTCGGTTTTCCGGGCAAGTTCAGTTTCATCGACGCCAACCACTACTACCAGTTCGTCACCATGCACGGGATGATCATGGTGATCTACCTGCTGACGGCGCTGTTTCTGGGCGGCTTCGGCAACTACCTGATCCCGCTGATGCTGGGCGCCCGCGACATGGTGTTCCCGTTTCTCAACATGCTGAGCTACTGGGTCTACCTGCTGGCCGTGCTGGTGCTGATGGCGAGCTTCTTCGTGCCAGGCGGGCCGACCGGCGCGGGCTGGACGCTGTATCCACCCCAGGCCATCCTGCCGGGCACGCCGGGCGTGGAATGGGGCATCGTGTTGATGCTGGTGTCGCTGGCGATCTTCATCGTCGCGACAACGATGGGCGGCTTGAATTACGTCACCACCACGCTGCAGGCGCGCACGCGCGGCATGACGCTCATGCGCATGCCGCTCACGGTGTGGGGCATCTTCGTGGCGACCATCATGGCGCTGCTGGCGTTTCCGGCGCTGTTCGTGTCGGCGGTGATGATGCTGCTCGACAAGACACTCGGCACCAGCTTCTTCATACCGGCCGTGGTGTCGATGGGGCAGACGCTCAAGCATGCCGGCGGCAGCCCGCTGCTGTTCCAGCACCTGTTCTGGTTCTTCGGGCATCCGGAGGTCTACATCGTCGCGTTGCCGGCCTTTGGCATCGTGTCGGACCTCATCAGCACGCACGCGCGCAAGAGCATCTTCGGCTACAAGATGATGGTGTGGGCCATCATCATCATCGGTGCGTTGAGCTTCGTGGTCTGGGCGCACCACATGTACATCGCCGGCATGAATCCGTACTTCGGCTTCTTCTTTGCCACCACCACGCTCATCATCGCCATCCCGACCGCCCTCAAGGTCTACAACTGGGTGCTGACGCTGTGGCGCGGCGATATCCACCTGACCGTGCCCATGCTGTTTGCCATCGGCTTCATCAGCACCTTCGTCCTGGGTGGGCTGACCGGGCTCTTCCTCGGCAACGTGAGCGTGGACATTCCGCTGTCGAACACGTACTTCGTGGTGGCGCACTTCCATATGGTGATGGCCGTGTCGCCGATCCTTGTGGTGTTTGGCGGCATGTACCACTGGTATCCGAAGGTGACGGGCCGCATGCTCAACGACACGCTCGGGCGCGTGCACTTCTGGGTTACCTTCCTCGGCACCTATGCGATCTACTTCCCGATGCACTATCTCGGCATCCTGGGCATGCCGCGGCGGTATTACGCGTATGAGGGCTACAGCTTCATTCCACCTTCGGCGCAGAAGCTCAACACCTTCATCACCGTCGTTGCGCTGATCGTTGCGGTGGCGCAGTTGCTGTTCTTGTACAACCTGGCGTGGAGCCTGGTGCGCGGCAAGCGTGCCGACAGCAACCCCTGGCGGGCCACCACGCTGGAATGGCAGACGCCGCAAACGCCGCCAGTGCACGGCAACTGGGGCGCCGCACCGCCCGTCGTCTACCGCTGGGCGTACGAATACAGCCCGCCGGGGCACGAGGAAGACTTCGTCCCGCAAAACCAGCCGCCTGCGCCTGCGACGGCGCCTGAACCGGCCCACCCGACGCTTCAACCCGGCGAGGCACGCGAATGACCACACTGCCCCGCTCCTTCGTTCCTGACACGCCACCTGTCTTGCCGAATGCGAGCCGCATCGGCCTGATCGTCTTCATGGCGGTGGCAACGACATTGTTTTCACTGCTGCTGTTCGCCTATGCAATGCGCATGCGCGAGCCCGACTGGCAGCCGATCCCGCATCCGGCGCTGCTGTGGTGGAACACCGGCGCGCTGGTGCTGGCAAGCATTGCCATGCAGCGTGCCCGGCACCTGACCTTACACCGCGCGGCGTGGCTGGTGTCCAGCGGTGTGCTGGCGGCCGTGTTCGTGATCGGACAACTGACCGCCTGGCGCATGCTGTCGGCGGCCGGGCAGACCGTCACCGTCAATCCTTCCAATAGCTTCCTCTACCTGCTCACCGGCCTGCACGGGTTGCATGTGCTGGGCGGGCTGGTGGCCTGGGCGGTGACGATCGCGCGTCTCCAGCGCGGGGACCCCTTCCGAGCCCAGCGCGCCATCGCGCTGTGCGCCATCTACTGGCATTTCCTGCTGGCTGTCTGGCTCGTGCTGCTGGCGGCGATGTGGTGGATCACCCCTGGGTTCGTCGCCGCCATCTGCGGGCCGCTGTATGGAGCCGCGCCATGACCACGCCCACGCTCCCGACCGAATCCGCTGCCACCACGCCCACCGACGCCGGGCCTGACGGCTGGCGCGGCATCGTCACGGACTGGTCGGCCGACCGCGAAGCCTTCAAGGTGCCGTGGGGCAAGGCGATGATGTGGATCTTCCTGCTGTCGGACACCTTCATCTTCAGCAGCTTCCTGATCGGCTACATGACGGTGCGCATGTCGACCACGGTGCCGTGGCCTGACCCTTCCAAGGTGTTCGGGCTCACTGTGGGCGGCGTGAATGTGCCCTTGCTGCTGATCGCCATCATGACGTTCACCCTGATCACCAGCAGCGGCACCATGGCGATGGCTGTCAACTTTGGCTACCGGCGCAACGCAAAACGCGCCGCCGCGCTGTTGCTGGCGACCGCGCTGCTGGGCGCGACCTTCGTGTCGATGCAGGCCTTCGAATGGACCAAGCTGATCGTCCATGAAGGTATCCGCCCCTGGGGCAACCCGATGGGCGCGGCGCAGTTTGGCGCGTGCTTCTTCATGATCACCGGGTTCCACGGCTTTCACGTGACCTGCGGCGTGATCTACCTGCTGCTGATCGCACGCAAGATCCTGCAGCCGGGGTTCACCGAGCACGGCAACTTCCAGATCGTCGAGATTGCCGGCTTGTACTGGCACTTCGTCGACCTGGTGTGGGTGTTCATCTTTGCGCTGTTCTATTTGTGGTGAGGCAGACCATGGACCACACCGATCCCGCCCATCGACCCGACGCCGCGCACGGCCAGCAGCATCCGATTGGCATCTACCTGAAGATCTGGGGCCTGCTGTTCGTACTGAGCACAATGTCGTACCTGGTGGATTACTTCCACGTGCAGGGCCTGCTGCGCTGGGCGCTGATCGTCGTGCTCATGATCGCCAAGGCCGGGCTGATCGTGTCGATTTTCATGCACATGATGTGGGAGCGGCTGGCGCTGGTGTACGCCATCCTGATACCGCCCCTGTGCCTGCTGGTGCTGATGGTGCTGATGGCTGCCGAAGCGCATCACACCTTCGGCATGCGGGAAATCTTCTTCCATTGACCCCTTCGCCGACCGTTCCTCAGGTGACGGGCGTTGCGTCCAGCGCCTAGGTGAAATCAGCCGGCAGGTCGGCTTCGTCTTCAATGCCGACCGAGACGCGCACCAGCGAATCGGCAATGCCCATCGACGCGCGACGCTCGGGGCCCATTTCCCACTAGATGGTCGGCGCAACCGGAATCACCGGCGTGCGCGTGTCGCCTAGGTGCGTTGCGCGCACGGCGTATGAGCATGTCGACATAATCTGCGCCGTCCACCAGCTCGAAGCTCAACAGCCGCCGTAGTGGCGGAACAGCTCGGTTGCGCGCGCGTGCTCGGGGTGCTCCGGCAGACCGGGGTAGTAGACGCGCGCCACCTTGGGGTGCACCGCCAGCGCGCGGGCCAGTGCCAGCGCAGTGCCGCAGGTACGTTCCACGCGCAGCACCATGGTCTCGGCGCCGACGGCGATGCGGTGTTGACGGCTGCGTAAATCCGACCTTAGACGGCGGCGCAAGGTTAGTAAATCGCTCAGCAACGAACGGCAGCCGAGGCCGGCGCACGGTATGCCCCCCGGCCGATGACCCGCCGGGGTGCGGGTCCGGCGAGGGATCGCTATCAGAGAGAGAGAGAGAGAGAGAGAGAGAGGCCGCCGCTCGAATGACCACGTGACCGTGAAGGCGAACGGCAATAACTGGCCGATTGCCGACGATTGGGACCGGCGAGTTCCGATCCGACTCGGAGCGGATACGCTCGGTGATTCTTTGTCATGGCGGCGCCTGAATTCCCTACGTAACCCGTGCGGCCAGACATTTTGTCGCCTGACTAAACGGCCAGTCACGTCTCAAGAATCTCGATGCCGTTTTCGGCACACCATTGCCTCAGCGCGCTTTCGACAGAGTCGGCTTCAAACGTATACCACGCTTCGAGAACGCCTTTGCGCTGCAGCAGATCCCTTGAAGCGCGAGTAAGCGCCTTGTCGTCGGAAAAATCCTTCGGCCTGGTCGTAACGCGCAGGTAACTCTTGTGCGACAAAGCGCAAGGCGAGACTTCTTCCGAGATCGAGATCGTTCTTATGCGGCATCGTAAGGTAGCGATCCGAAGTTTCAAGGTTGTCAGGAATAGCCTCGTCGAATGCGTCGTTGGAATCAGATGTCCAATAGACTTCGCCCGTATCGAGCGAGACATATGCGTTGTGGTCCATCGGCGATGCGGAGCTAATGAAGTCGAAGGCCATAGAACGCAGCAGCGGGGTTCATGGATCTATCCGCATGGGGCGTGCCTGGAACGCACCGCTCTGAATACAAAACGACCCGACATGCCGGGCCGTTTTTGTTTCCTGGCTCGCTGAAAATCTCGACGAAAAACACCTTCAAATCAGGCGTGCTTCTCACTGAATTCGTTGAGCGGCACAGGCTGCTTGAGCGGATCGAAGTCGGCCCACCGCCCTTGTTGCCAGCGGCCGGTCGCGCGTTCGATCGCCGCGCCTCCCGCATCGCGCAGCACCCGTGCGGCGTCCAGCTGGCTGTCCGGCGACACGTGTACGGCCACCAGCACGCCGGAATCACGGGTTTCTTCGTTGCTGGCTTCACGCGTGCGCATCATCGCGCCGACCAATGAACCGACATATGCACTCACCCCGGCCGCGATCAGCGACATGATGAGCGGCGCCGAAAACGCCGCGAAGATCCCGACGCCGACCACGGCGCCAACCGCTGCGCCAATCGTGATGCCTATCTCGGCACCCTTCGGCGCCTCCCTCGCGTTTGCGTCGGCGCTGATATCGCCGCCGGGCCGAAAACGTGCGTGCTGGCCGATCGGATTGACGAAAAACAGTGTGACGTCCTCCTCGACAAAACCGGCATTGAACAGCCGTTGCGCCGCGTCTTCAGCGGCGGGGAATGTCGTAAAGCGTGCTGCGACGATGAGTGACATGTGTCCTCCTTCCATCGTTGACTAGCGGTTGCAGACTATGCCGCCCCACCTTACCCGCGCCGAGACAGAGGTGCATGCGGTGGCACGCGCCGGGACTATGCCGTGGTGCCGCGACCGGGTTCCGTGCCGTCCACTCTGAACAGTCCGCTATGTAACACTACTCCTTTGCCGCCGTTCTGGTCGATCGTTTCCGCGCAAACCGAACGGATAGGATTGCGGTCGTTGTCGAAAGCAGCCATTAAGGCGGATTCCAGCGCGGAATGGGCGCCGAAATGATCTTCCAGCGCCTCGGCGGTAATTGCCGCACTCAACCGGCTCGCCGTCGACGCGCGCCGTAAAGCGCACTGTCAGATTCGCGCCGTCGAAGACCGGCTGGTCGTCGGGAAAAGTGATGTGCATAAGGGAATCCTGATAGGCTGGCCGCAGCGGAATTGCACTCATGGCGAACCCTTCATTGCGCCAGCGAGTTGCTGCGCCATCGCGAGGTGACGTTTGATGGTCGGCAACGCGTGCGTGCCTGTGGCCTTCAATTGCGCATCGTCGGCCTTGACGAAAGCCCTGGGCCTGCGGCAGCAACCGGATCGTGTCGGCGTTCACCTCGCCGCCTGGCAGAACGTCTGCGTCGAAGCCGTCGACGGCGAGCACCGCCACCTCATAGCCGTTCAGCCTGTTAGCCATGCGTTTTCTCCTTCAACGTCGATGCGGGGAGCGGGCGCCTGACACCGCATGTTTCCTTCGTCTCCCTACTTAGTCTGCAAAAAATATGCCTACACAGAAGCGCGCGGAAAGCGACGCGCCGTTTGCCGCGCGGGCAGGGTCTTTAGTGACCCGTCGGGTCCTCGTCGAGGCCGTCATCGTCGGCGGCCAATGGGTCGTCGATTCGATCTGGTTCAATGTCGGCGTCGTCGACGCCGTCGACCGCATCCCGCGGCGCACGGTACGCGCGCCGGGCATCGCCATTGCTTCCAGCGAGACCCGGCGCAACCCGCGCCTCCCGCCTGAAACTTCCACCTGCAACGATGGCTGCCACGATCGACCCGACCCAGCGCCGCACTGACGACATCGCCCGGCAAGCTGCCCCCTGCCGCGATGCCGCCCGGTCTGCGGCATTCGGACGACACCAGGCCCGGCTACACGCGCAGGCGGGAAGAAGGCGGCTTCGCCTACTTCGACGTGAGCGGCAAGCGCATCGACGCCGCAAGCGAAATTGCCCGCATCGATGCATTGGCAATTCCACCGGCGTACCAGGACGTGTGGATCTGCCCCGACGCCCACTTGCCGAGTCGCAGCGGTACGGTCCAGAGTTTCTCGAGCACGCCCAGCCGCAAGCGCAGGCCGATCGCAAACAGCGACACCAGCAGCGCGATTTCGGTGATTGTGCACCTGGACGTCGTGGGCCAGCACCGGATCGGTGGGTGCGAGGATCGCCGCGAGCAGCAAAGACGGGCCCCAGCGGAGATCCAACACGTAGACGCCGAACAGAGGCAGTAGCGGAATCGTCGCTAGCATGGTGGCGCAGAAGGCGCGCGTCGGCGGCGATATCGAGGCGCAGCAGGTCGATGCCCGGCAGCCCGAGCGCGTAGCCTCGTGTCGAGCAACTGCACGATTGCGCTTGTCGCACGACATGCCCGGTAACTTCAGGTCGCGTGCGACGCGCCTGTGGACCTTCGGCAATGCGCGGCCGAACGCGGCCATGCGCACGTATTTGTTGGCGTCGCGTGTCTCGCACCAGCGCCGTAGCGGTATTGCTTGCGGCCGCGCGCGTCACGGCCGGTTGCCTGCAGATGACCGTCGAAGAAACACTCTGGTTTCTCATCGTCGGCGCGGTGCTGGTCCGGAGCATTGCCTCAGGGGAACGAGCGTCCAGTGTCCTGTACTTCCAGAAGCATGTCGTCGACGTCGAGCTCGATCGAGCAGTCGCTTTCTAACGGAGGCGGCTTGTACTTTTCGTCAAAGCGTCGCCGGACGGAAGCCCCAGCCGGTCCCGGAACGTCCTGCGTTGGGCCGTGTCCATCGCGGCGCAGCGATCGATCCGTGGTTTCGCAGGCATTTGATCCTCCACTGCGAACTAAAAGATTAATTATCGATCCGCTGACAGGTCTGCCGCGACCAACAACTGACGTGCCTCAAGGGTCTCTTGCACGTACAGTTCATCACGCCACGTCGTCGCCAGAACGAGGATCATCCGTCGGGGTGGCGATAGCCATGCGGCGCTATCAGTCTCGCGAGCTGGAGGACTAGAATGAATTATCCGAATCAATCGGGAGAAAAATTGTGGAACTTCACATGGATTCCCATCATTTCACACACGGCCAGCCTGACTGGCGGGCAGCCGTGCTGGCAGGCGTCATCGCGGGCGTTGTGTTCCTGGCGTTAGGGGTTATCCTGATGGCACTGATGACGGGCGCAAGTGTGCTGGAGCCCCCACGCATGGTCGCCGCGATCATGCTGGGACGAGGCGCATTGCAATCGCCGCAAGCATTCTCAATTGGCATCGTGCTCGCGGCCTTTGTAATGCATTTTGCCCTTGCCATCGTATTCGCGCTTGTCCTCGGTCTGATCATGACGTCATTCAACCTTGACTCGAGCATGGGGATGGCTTCACTGGCGGGTGGCGCTTTCGCTGCAGCCGTTTACCTGATTAATTTCTACGGCATGACACGGTTTTTTCCGTGGTTCGCAGAAGCACGCAACTGGGCCAGCGTGTTCGCTCACATTGTCTTCGGTATCGTGGCGGCGAACATGTACATGAGACTGGAGCGCAACACATCCCGCGGGGTCAAGGCGGACGCGGGCGGCCCATCGTAGTCCGGTGCCGTGTTGATCGACCGGTCTCCAGAGCAGAAAAGGCTCGCCGCGCAACAACATGAGCACCTCGTCGAGATAGTCATGGTCGGCCAGACGAGACGAAAGAAAAGCCAAGCCGGAAGATCGGCCAGCGCCCGAACGGAGCCCGCCGTATCGGTGCGAGTTTCTGCTGAACCGGTTGATCGTCCTGAATCGGCTCGCCGTCTCTGAAGGCAATGCCTGCGAGCAACAGCTTGATCTTTTCGGGGCCGTCGATGCGGCGCCACGTTTTTCACGCATTTGCGCGTGCGCGTGGTTCGATGACGCACGATCGCGAACACAAGGAAATGCGGCGCTAGGTTTTCTTGGGCTCCTCGATCAGCTTGAATGCCAGCCGTCCAAACGCTCGACCGGCCTGAAGTCGTCGCGCAGATTTTGCCGAACCGGCTTTCGACCGACGAAAGCGACCGGTGGGGCGCGCCACTGGCTCAACTGATGCGGCGCACGCTTGCGCAGGACCTGACGAGCCGGCTGCCTCCAGGCGTGTTCATCTTCCCGGACGCGCCGGAGCCGCCCGACACTCGGATGCTCGTCGTCACGGTGCTCGATGCCGAGACCGATGCGAGCGGAACGGTGACATTGCAAGCGGCGTGGACGCTGCAATCGGGGCAGCCCGCCCGCGCTACCTTGACGCAACAGGCGACGCTCAAGGCGGCGCTGGAGAACCGCGGCGCGGCGGCGCAAGTCGCTGCGCTGAGCCGCATTCTCGGGGCGTTGGCCGACCGGATCGCCGCGTCGGTCGTCGCGCGCTGACAAGCTGGGAATGCCGATACATCCCGTCATTCGACGAGGGGCGGCGTCTCGGACGTGTGATACTTACGAAGGCAGAGCGGGCAGCGCGGCACGCCCATTGCGCGTCACGAATGGCTCCACGACGCGGGACTTTCGATCATGTACGCATACTTCAGGCGGTCGTACGGGCCTGGCTCTTTCGACGGCGAGGGAGGTGTGCCGAGCCGCGAGTGGCGCATCAAGCGCAACTGCTCCCTCACGCCGCGGCAGTCGCTCGCCGCGACCGTGTTCCTCATGGCGCTCGACCTCGCGTTCGGCGTGGTAGCGGCATTCGCATTCGGCGCGTGGCTCACGCTGCCCTTCTCGATGCTTTGCGCCGTGGCCGTCGGCATCGCATTTATCGCCTACTCCAGGCACGCGACGGACGGCGAGGTGCTGACGTTCGCGCCCCCGTTCGTGATCGTCGAAGTACACGAGCGCGGACGCCGCACGATCCATCGGATGAATGCTGCCCGCTTGGCCGTGTCTCTCGGCGACAGCGATGGCGCCGTCTACCTTTGCGACGGCTGGCAGCGTATTCCCGTCGGACGGCAACTGCCTGCCGCCGCCCGCGCGGAGTTCGTGCGTCAATTGCGCCGCTTTATCGTGGCCGACTGTTGACATGCCGGCCGATGATCGCCCGGCATGTCTGATCGGCCTCACAGCAACACGCCGAGCGCCCCGACGATGCCGATGCCGCACGCGATGCTCACGCCAATGATCGGCGCCACGCGAAATGCGCCGCTCACTCGCTCTGCAGCGGGCAACACTGTGCCGCTCGCCAGCGCGATCAGCTATCCTGCAACCAACGGCAGCAGCAAAGCGTTGAGCACCTGGGCGGCGATGTTGAGCGACAGAGGGTCCGGCACGCGCGCAACGAACACCGCACTGCGATCACCGTTGACCCCGTAGAACCATCGCGCCTCGAACGGATGCAGGGCCAGTGAACGGTGCTAGCCCGCGATTTCACTGAAGCCCCACGCGAGGGCGAGGGACGACACAAGCGCCGCCAGCGCTGAACTTCTCCTTCCTGCGCCGGCTCGCCATCAACCTGTTCCGCGCCGATTCCAGCCGCGCACTCAGCCTGCCAAAGAAGCGTAAGGCCGCCGCCTGGAATCCCGACTACCTTGCACAGGTCTTGAATCTACGGAAAATTTGATGCTCCGGCCCTGCGGCCCGCCCCGCCAGCGTGGCGAAAGCCGCCACCACAGGCGCCTTCGCCGCTGGCCGTGCCACAGCCGCCGCGCAAAAGCTGTTCGAGCGCGGCTTCGTCGAGGAAGACGTCACCCTGTTCTTCGTCAACCCGCGCGGTCAGCATGCGCGGCATGCGCCCGAACACGGCATCCATGCCACCGGTGTACCGCCGCCTCACGCGGGCCACGGCGCGACCATCGGCCCGGTGGCTGGCGCGATCGTCGGCGTAGCAATCTTCATGGGGTTTGCCGCGTCGCTGCCCGTTGTCGTGATCGCGGCAGGCGTGGGCGCGTATCTCGGTTCGCGCGTGGGCGCCTTCGTGCAGGCGCGCCGGGCGAATCCCGAGCACCACGAGTTGCGCAATTCAGGTGTGCTGGTGGCCGTGCATGTCTGCGAAGACAACCAGCTCGACGCCGCAGCGGTGCTGCGCGAAGCCGGCGGCACCGACCTTGAGCGTGCCTCCGGACGCTGGCAGAACGGCCGCTGGGCCGACTTCGACCCGACCACCACGCCTGAACCGCTCGGCGATCTGAAGCAGCAGCACGCATAGCGCGGCGGGCCAGCGGTCCGCCCGGTGGCGCGCGAAAAAACGGCGGCCTGCTGGCCGCCGTGGTGAGCGTTTTGCCGCGCGAGCGGCGCAGGCGTCAGGCCAATCAGGCAAAACGCCCTGGTTCACCGCAGATCCGACGTGACAGCGTGCACAAGGCTGATGGCGCTACGGCCGACCATCCGATCCCGCCGGCGCGCCTCGTGCTGCCATCGCTCAGCGCATTACGTCGCCGTCACGTCGGCGAGCTTTACGGCTTTTGCCGTCACCTTCGAAGCCGTCGCGACATTGCGCAGGTCGGCAAGGAACGTATCGCGCCACACTGACAGATTGTTTTCGCGCAACGGCGCCATCATGTCCGCGTGACGGGCCTGGCGTTCGGCAAGCGGCATGGACAGCGCGCGCTCGAGCGCCTCGGCCATCTGCGACAGGTCGAACGGATTGACGACCAGCGCGCCAGGCAACTGCTCGGCGGCGCCGGCGAACTGCGACAACACCAGTACGCCCGGATCGGCCGGATCCTGCGATGCCACGTACTCCTTGGCAACCAGGTTCATGCCGTCGCGCAGCGGCGTCACGTAGCCCACGTGCGACTGGCGGAACAGCGCCATCAGCAGATTGCGTTCGTATTTGCGGTTCAGATACTGGATCGGCGTCCAGTCGAGCTGGGCGAAACGGCCGTTGATACGCCCCGCTTCGCCTTCAAGGGTCTGACGAATACGCTGATAGGTCTGCACGTCAGAGCGCGTCGGCGGTGCGATCTGCACCAGCGAGACGCGCCCGTGCCAGCCCGGCGCATTCAGGAGCAGACGCTCGAACGCCTGGAAGCGCTCCACCAGCCCCTTCGAGTAGTCGAGCCGGTCGACGCTCATGATCAGCTTGCGCCCACGCATGCCGTCGCGCAGGCTGCGCACCGGCTTGCGGTCGGTGAACTGTTCGGCCGCCTTCGCAATGGCATCGGGATAGATGCCGATCGGATAGGCCGCCACTTTCAGGAAGCGGTTATACGCCTGCACCATGCCGTCTTCGCTCGACGTGCCGTGCTGCCCGCGCTCGATATAGTCGACAAACGACTGCCGGTCCGCTTCGGTTTGAAAACCCACCACGTCGTAGCTGCACACGGCCTTCACGAGTTCTTCGTGCGGCGGCACGCTGCGCAGCACTTCCGGCACCGGAAACGGGATATGCAGGAAAAAGCCGATGGGATTCTTCAGGCCCAGCTCGCGCAGGCAGCGCGCGAATGGCAGCAGGTGATAATCGTGTACCCAGATGATGTCATCGGGTCTGATCATCTCTTTTAACTGCTTCGCCAGCGTCTGGTTGACGCGCAGATAGCCGGCGTACTCCTGGCGGTCAAAGCGCGACAGGTCATTGCGGTAATGGAAGGTCGGCCATAGCGTCGCGTTCGAAAAGCCACGGTAATACTGGTCGTAGTCGCGCTTGGTGAGGCCCACCGTTGCGTACGTCACGTTGCCCTGCTTTTCGATCACCGGCGCCGATGGCTCAGCCACCGTCTCGCCGCTCCAGCCGAACCATACGCCGCCCGTCTCCTTGAGGGCGTCCAGCACACCGATCGCAAGACCACCCGCTGCGGGGCGGCCTTCCTGCGTCGGCGCGACACGATTCGATACCACGATCAATCTGCTCATTGGTGCGCCACCTCATTCAGTTGTCGTTGCATGCGGGGATGTGCCGCCATGGTGCATGCAAGCCGCGTGCCTTATCCCAAATAAAGCGGAAGAAAAATGTATGCAAATGTGACAGGCGAGCAGAAACCTGCCACACGCGGGCAACGCTCAAAATTTTTTTCCGCTTTTGGGAGCGCCGGTGAAATCCGTCAGGCGTCCTGCTCAGAGCCGAGGTCGCGCTGGTATTCCAGTCCTTCCGGGCGCACGCCGCCCTGGTTGTGCTCACCGTCCGGCGGGGCGTCCGGGGCGATGCGGTTCTGCGCCGCCGGATCGGGACCGGCGGGCGGCCCGCCTGTTCCGCTGCCGGGGCGCGAGTCGCGCTTCGAATGGCGCGCGGAGCGCCGCAATGCCGGGTGTCTCATGATCGATGCCTCCTGGGGAAGCCCGCCGCCCTATTGGACTATATGGACGGCCTCACCATAGTCTAGAAGCCGCGGCGACAATTTGCCGGTAAAAGAGTCGCCGCTTTTGTAACAAGTACATCAATCTGACCGGACCGCCGTGCGGATACGGCGAGGCGTCGAACGCCGCGCTTCATCGCGTCATTCCCAGCATCGGATAGCGAGCGGTGGCGCCCGAAGTGTACGGCGTCTCGTCGGGTTGCGGCGGGGGGTCGCCGATCGGCGGCGCAGTGGGTTCGTCCGGTTCGGGGGTCGGGTCCGGCTCCGTATCGGGTTCGTCCGGCATAGGCGGCTCGTTCGGCTCGGGACGATGCGCATCGAGCGGGTGCTTCACATCGAGCGCATCGAGCGTGCCAGGCGCATCCAGCGCGGCGGAGCGGAGATGAGTGGGGGCGTGCAGCGGCATGGCAGTTCCTTGAGTGCATTCCGCGAGATCGCAGCAAGGCCTGTGCCGCGGCGCATGCGCCCCGCGGCGGCGCGTCAGGCGTCGGCTCCGCCCAGCGCCCGCGATTCGTCCGGGACATCGCCGTCGTCAGCGCGGTTCGCACCGTTGCCGTACTCGACGAGGCGGTTGTACAGCGTTTTCAGACTGATGCCGAGAATTTCAGCCGCGCGCGTTTTCACGCCGCCGCATTGCTCCAGCGTGGCGAGAATCAGCTGGCGATCCGCCTGGGCGAGCGACGTGCCGAACGGAATCGTGATAGCCGTACCGGCCGCCGGCTTCGACAGCGTGATCTGCAGCGGCACCGTAGCCGTGTTGTCGGAATCCGTACTGGACATGATGTGCGCGCGCTGCACATAGTTCTTCAGTTCGCGCACGTTGCCAGGCCACGGATAGGACAGCAGCATCTCCCTGACCGCGGCCGGGAAATGCTTGCGTGTGCCGTGACGTTCGTTGAGCTCGTCGAGAAACGACTGCGCCAGCAGTTCGACGTCCTTGCCGCGCTCGCGCAGCGGGG
>DASZIR010000063.1:0-8591 GCA_035948995.1 Paraburkholderia sp.
CGCGGGCCTTGCTACCGGCGTTTTTGCAACACTGCAACTTTCCGCCTCGGCCCAGCAACCCGCCAGCAGCGCAACCGCGCCGCTGCCGCTCGACCAGCTGCGGCTCTTTGCCGAAGTTTTCGGGCAGATCAAGCATGAATATGTCGAACCGGTCGACGACAAGAAGCTGCTCACGGCCGCTATCAAGGGCATGGTGTCGAGCCTCGACCCGCACTCGTCGTATCTCGACAAGACCGATTACGAAGAACTGCAGGAACAGACCAAGGGCCGCTTCGCTGGCCTCGGCATTGAAATCTCGTCGGAAGACGGCCTCATCAAGGTCATCTCGCCGATCGAAGACACGCCGGCGTTTCGCGCCGGGATTCGTCCGGGCGACCTGATCACCCGTATCAACGACAAGCCGGTGCGCGGCATGACGCTCGACCAGGCCGTCAAGCAGATGCGCGGCGACCCCGGCACGAAGGTCACGCTGACCATCTTCCGCAAGACCGATGACCGCACGTTCCCGCTGACGGTGACGCGCGCCATCATCAAGGTGCAGAGCGTGAAGATGAAGATCCTGGCGCCCGGCTATGCGTACATCCGCATCACCAGCTTCCAGGAGCGCACCACGCCTGATCTCGCCGCGAAGCTGCAGGACATCACCCGCCAGCAGCCGAACCTGAAGGGTCTCGTCGTCGACCTGCGCAACAACGGCGGCGGCCTGCTGCAAAGCGCGGTCGGTGTGGCGGGTGCGTTCCTGCCGCCTGATTCGGTGGTGGTGTCGACCAACGGCCAGATTCCGGATTCGAAGCAGGTCTACCGCGACACCTATGACAACTACCGCCTGCCGTCGTTTGACAGCGATCCGCTGAAGGACGAAGCGCCGATCTTCAAGACCGTGCCGATGATCGTGCTGACCAACGCCTACTCGGCGTCGGCTTCGGAAATCGTCGCCGGTGCGCTGCAGGATCAGCATCGTGCGCTGATCGTCGGCAAGACGACGTTCGGCAAGGGTTCGGTGCAAACGGTGCGGCCAATGACGGCTGACACCGCGCTGCGCCTCACCACGGCGTACTACTACACGCCGAGCGGCCGTTCGATCCAGAACAAGGGCATCCGCCCGGATATCGCGGTGGATCAATACGTCGACGGCGATCCGGACGACGCACTCGTGACGCGCGAAGTGGACTACTCGAACCACCTCGCCAACACGCAGGATCCGAACGAGAAGAAGGAACAGGAGCAGCGCGAGCAGGACCGCATGGAACAGCTGCGGGTGCTTGAAGAGCAGAACGACAAGAAGACGCCGGAACAGCGCCAGAAGGACCGCGACCGCAAGCCGGTCGAGTTCGGCTCGACCGACGACTTCATGCTGCAGCAGGCACTGAACAAGCTCGAAGGCAAGCCGGTGCAGGAATCGAAGTCGCTCAGCGAACGGCGTCTCGCGCAGAACAAGCCGGAGCAATCCGCTTCGGCGCCGGTTGCCGTGAAGCCGACCCAGCCGGTTCCGGGCACGGGCGCGTCGGCCACCACGCCGGCTTCCGCGCCGGTGCCGGCCTCGCAAGGCAACTAGGCGCAACCAAGCGAAACTAAGCGGCAAGGGAGCAGCAACTCAGCCCCTCCCCTGACGGGTCTTCGCAGCGCATCATGCTGCGAAGACCCGCTCCCCCAGCGCGATTAAAATAACAAGATGAAAACGCGCGCGGCATGCAATGCGCAGCAGGCAATTCGTGACCTTGCGGCCAACCCGCCTCCCGGTCACCGCGCGACCCACCGATGCGCCTCGCCATGAATGACGATCAACTCCTCCGCTATTCCCGCCATATCCTCGTCGACGAACTCGGCATCGAGGCTCAACAGAGCTTTCTCGATGCCCACGTCATCGTCGTCGGCGCGGGGGGGCTGGGCTCGCCTGCCGCGATGTATCTGGCGGCGGCCGGGGTCGGCAAGCTGACCCTGGTCGACGCCGACACGGTCGACCTCACGAATCTGCAACGGCAGATCCTGCACGTGACGGCCTCGGTCGGCCGCCGCAAGGTCGAATCCGGGCGCGATGCGATCGCGCAGCTCAATCCCGATGTGGTGGTGGAGGCCGTTGCGAAGCGCGTCGACGACGCGTGGCTCGGTGCGGCCGTGCCGAGCGCCACCGTCGTGCTGGATTGCACCGATAACTTCGCGACGCGCCACGCCATCAACCGTGCGTGCTTTGCGCACCGGGTACCGCTCGTGTCAGGCGCGGCGCTGCGCTTCGATGGCCAGATCAGCACGTTCGACTTCCGCGATGCAGCATCGCCCTGCTATGCGTGTGTGTTTCCGGAAGACCAGCCGTTCGAGGAAGTGGCCTGCTCGACGATGGGGGTGTTTGCGCCGACGGTAGGCATCATCGGTTCGATGCAGGCGGCCGAGGCCTTGCGCGTGATTGCAGGAATCGGCACGCCGCTCGTCGGCCGCCTGATGATGCTCGATTCGCTGCGAATGGAATGGAACACGATGCGCATCGCGCGCCAGCCGGATTGCCCGGTGTGCGGCGAGGCGCGTCGCCGCTAGGCAGCGCGGCTTATAGCCCCTGCCGCGCGGAGGCGCAACCTCACACCAGCGCGACCCGCTTGAGCGCTGCCTGCACCTCTTCCGGCTCGAACGAAGCCAGCACGTCAGCCACCGGCTTCTCCAGCGTCTTCACGTGCGAGCGCAGGATCTCCTGCTTCACGACCAGCAACTGGCTCGGGTGCATCGAGAACTCGGTGAGCCCCATGCCGAGCAACAGACGCGTCAGGGCCGGATCGCCCGCCATCTCACCGCACACCGACACCGGCACACCCGCGCGCTTCGCCTCGCGCAGCGTAAACGCGATCAGATGCAGCACCGCCGGATGCAGCGGGTCGTACAGATGCGCGACGGCATTGTCCGCGCGGTCGATGGCCAGCGTGTACTGGATCAGATCGTTAGTGCCGATCGAGAGGAAATCGAGCCGCTTCAGGAACAGCGGCAGCGCGATCGCGGCCGCGGGAATCTCGATCATCGCGCCGACCTGCACCTTCGGATCGTACGCAAGACCGGCATCGTCGAGTTGACGCTTGGCCTCGCGAATCAGATCGAGCGTCTGGTCGATTTCCTGCGCATGCGCGAGCATCGGGATCAGGATCTTCACCGTGCCGAACGCCGACGAGCGCAGAATGGCGCGCAACTGCGTGAGGAACATCTGCGGCTCCGACAGGCTCCAGCGGATCGCCCGCAACCCCAGCGCAGGGTTCGCCGCCGTCTCGTAGCCGTCGCCGCCGCCCATCGAATCGAGCGGCTTGTCGGCGCCCACGTCGATGGTACGGATCGTCACCGGCAGGCCGTTCATCAGCTCCACCGCCCGCTTGTACGCTTCGAACTGCTCCTCTTCGGCCGGCAGCTTGTCCTTGTGATTCATGAACAGGAATTCCGTGCGGAACAGGCCAATGCCGGTCGCGCCTGCATCCACTGCAGCCTTGGCGTCGTCGGGCAATTCGATGTTCGCGCACAGCTCGATGCGCGTGCCGCACAGCGTCTGCGTCGGCGAAAACTTCAGGCGCTGCAGCTTGCGTTGTTCGAGTACCTTCTCGCTTTGCCGGTACGAATACTCTTCGAGCACGATCGGCGCCGGATCGACGATCACAATGCCATGATCGCCGTCGACGATGATCAGGTCGTCCTGGCGAATCAAGGCGCTCGCATGCTGCACGCCGACCGCGGCCGGAATGCCGAGGCTGCGTGCGACGATGGCCGTATGCGAGGTGCGTCCGCCCAGGTCCGTGACGAAGCCCTGGAAGGTCTGGGTCTTGAACTGCATCATGTCGGCCGGCGCGATGTCGTGCGCGACCACAATCATTTCGTCGCACGCACCGTGCACGCTCTCCACGAGGCTCGCGGCCGACGCGCCGGCCAGCGCCTTCAGGACACGCTCGACGACCTGCTCGATATCGGCCTTGCGCTCACGCAGATACTCGTCCTCGATGTCGTCGAAATGGCGCGACAGGCGCTCCAGTTGCTCGGTCAGCGCCCACTCGACGTTATAACGGCGCGTGCGGATCAGATCGATGGTTTCCTGGACGAGCATCGCATCGTTCAGGATCATTGAATGAACGTTGATGAACGCACCCATCTCGCTCGGCGCATCCGCCGCGAGATCGTTGCGCAGTGCATCGAGCTCCTGATGCACGAGTTGCTGGGCCGAGCGGAAACGCTCGACCTCACCCTCGATCTGGGCAGGCTCGATCAAATAGTGGTCGACATCGAGTGCGGCCGGGGCGATCAGATAGGCCCGCCCGATGGCGATACCGCGTGACACGGGAATTCCATGCAGCGTGAACGACACGCGCACCTCCTCTAGTTGTGTGATGCCGCGGCAAACCGCTGCAATGCTCTCAGACCTCGCCCGTCATTATAAATTCCGCAGCGTCGCGCCGCCCGCTTCGTCGGTGTGCAGCGCAACACGATGGCAGCACCCGCGTCGCGCCCGCCGTTGCTGCGCCGCTGCGCGGTACCCGTTGCCGACATGCTGCCTGTCCGGAACCTGCGAGATGACGACGGCGCAACCCTCTCAGTGCCAATACGCCGATTGTGACGCGTTAAAAAAAACGCCGCGGAGAACCGCGGCGTGATGGCACTAACGAAGCTGCGCGCGGCAATTACTGACCCTCGCCGAATTTATCAGCGATGAGTTTCAGTAGTGCGTCCATGGCTTCCTTTTCGTCGGAGCCTTCAGTCTCGATCAGCACGCTGCTGCCGATACCCGCGGCCAGCATCATCACACCCATGATGCTTTTCGCGTTGATGCGCCGCCCGTTGCGGCTCATCCAGATTTCCGCCTGGAAGTTACCCGCGAGTTGCGTCAGTTTGGCGGACGCGCGCGCGTGCAGCCCCAGCTTGTTCACGATAGTCGTTTCCTGTTGCAGCATGTGATGGTCCGAAGCGCGGGTGTTGATGATGTTATGGAGGATGAAGCGGAAACCGTTAGAGGCTGGTCGAGCCTTGCTTGTGGGTCAGATCGGTCTCGGGCGGCATGGCCGGCACGCACTCGCTCGAACACGCAGGCGGTGCAACGGCCGCCGGGGTCCCCGGAACGATGGCCTGAACGCCTTTGGTGGCGCCTGCCAGTGCCTTGTCGACCAGCGTGTCGAGCGGCGTCGCGCGATAGCAGACTGCGCGCAGCAGCATCGGCAGATTCACGCCTGCCAGCACGCACACCTGCGGTAGCGTCGCGAGCCGTGCCGCAATGTTAGAAGGCGTCGCGCCGAACATGTCGGTCAGCACGAGTGCACCGTTCTCTTCCCGGAGCCGCTCGACCTCCGAGTACGCAAACGCGACGACCTGAGCGGGATCGCAGTCCGGCGAGACGTCGATCACGCCGATGCGCGCGGGCAAGCCGCCGTAGACGTGAGCGACACAGTCCCGAAGCGCAGTTGCGAGGGGGGCGTGCGCAATGATCAGAATGCCTGCCATATCAGCCTTGCTGCAAAAAAACGGCCCTGAACCGTGGCCCGGGTATCAACCCGGCCGTCACACCCTGGACCGGCCGATGGTCATGAGGGTCGGATCGGCGTCTCGCTACGTCCTTGCCAGGCCTGTCCGGTCTGGCGGCGAGCGCCTCGTTCGTGCCTGTCTGGTACCTGTACGGTGCCTGTTCGAGGCCTGCTGCTTGCCTGTCTTATGCCTGCACCCCGGCCATACGCCTGTTGGCGAGGCTAACCGGAGCAGTGCAAGCCTGAAGAGCGGGCATTGTAACAGGCTCATTTTCGCGCTTCCGCCACTTGTTCGCTGGACGCCGCCCTGTCGCATTTCGCCTCAGCCTCACCGCTGGTCCCTCGCCTATGCGAACGCTACGCCGCCGCGCCGCCTTGCCAGCTCTATTAGCCTGCCGCACGCTCCAGCGCGTCGATGAACATCGCGGCAACGTCGAAGCCGGTCTGATCCATGATTTCGCGGAAGCACGTGGGGCTCGTCACGTTCACTTCGGTCAGCCAGTCGCCGATCGCGTCGAGGCCCACCAGCAGGAGGCCGCGCGCGGCCAGTACCGGCCCGAGCGTCCCGGCGATCTTGCGATCGTGGTCGGTCAGCGGCTGCGCGCGGCCAAGGCCGCCCGCAGCGAGGTTGCCGCGCACCTCATTGCCCTGAGGAATACGCGCGAGCGAGAACGGTACCGGCTGGCCGCCAATCAGCAGAATGCGCTTGTCGCCGTCCTTGATCTCGGGGATGAATTTCTGCGCCATCACCGAACGCGCGCCGTCGTGGCTCAACATTTCGATGATCGAACCGAGATTCATACCGTCGGCCTTTACGCGAAACACGCCCATGCCGCCCATGCCGTCAAGCGGCTTGAGAATCACATCGCCATGCTCGGCGTGAAAGGCGCGCAGCCGGGCGGCGTCGCGCGTCACCAGCGTAGGTGCGACGAACTGCGGAAATTCGCCGATTGCGAGCTTTTCCGAGTGATCGCGAATCGCCTGCGGCTTGTTGAAGATGCGGGCGCCGCGGCGTTCCGCAAGCTCCAGCAGCCAGGTCGACGTTACATACTCCATGTCGAACGGCGGGTCCTTACGCATCAGCACAGCGCCAAAACTGCCGAGCGAGCGCGGCGCGGCCGCATCCGCCGCGTACCACGGCTCGCGATGGCCGTCCGCCTGGTCGCCCACAATCGCAAAGCGCCGTACGTTCGCCTCGACTTCAGCACCGGTCCACGCCAGGTGTTTCGGCTCGCACGTATGGAGCGTGTGACCGCGCCGGGCAGCCTCGGCCATCATGGCGTAGGTCGAATCCTTGTAGATCTTGAAGTGATCCAGCGGGTCGGCGATAAACAGAATGTCCATGGAGGTCCTGGTGCGCCCTGCCGGGCCTGGCATTATTCGTTAAACAAGGGGCGGCGTCCTGCGCTGCGCCTCCCGTCGGTCCGGCACAGCGGAGCACGGTTCCGCGCGGCCGAGTTCATCCCTGAGGCCAATCCCCGGGTCAGACCTGAATCGCTTCCGGATCGGTCTTTTCCAGCTCGACCGAAGCGGCGAGCAGTCCGAGACGCGCCACCACGCCGTACATGTAGAAACGGTTGGGCGGCGCCGCACCCGGCTTGGCGTGCGCGTCGGGCAGCGCCGTGTGCTCGAAGCCGAGCGGCACGAAATGCATGCCGGGCGCATTCAGGTTCTGATCGCGCTCGCGGCTGCCATGCACGCGATAAAAACCGCCCACCACATAACGGTCGATCATATACACAACCGGCTCCGCGACTTCCTCGCCGATGCGCTCAAAGGTGTAGACGCCTTCCTGCACGATCACGTCGTGGACCTCGAGGCCGTCCTTGGTGGCGGCCATCTTCGCGCGTTCGCGCTTGGTGAGCGCGGCGACCTCCGAGGCGTCGTGCACGGTCATCACGCCCATGCCGTAAGTGCCCGCATCCGACTTGATCACCACATACGGCTTCTCGCAGATGCCGTACTCACGGTACTTCTTGGCGATTTTCTTCAACACGCCGTCGATCGCATCGGCCAGCGCTTCCTCGCCGGTACGCTCCTGGAAATCGACGCCTTCGACGTGGGCGAAGTACGGGTTGATCATCCACGGGTCGATCTCGACCATCTTCGCGAACTTCTTGGCGACGTCGTCATAGCAGGAGAAATGCGTCGACTTGCGCCGCACGGCCCACGCTGCATGCAGCGGCGGCAACACATACTGCTCGTGCAGATTCTCGAGGATGGGCGGAATCCCGCCCGACAGATCATTGTTCAGGAGAATCGAACACGGATCGAAATTCTTCAGGCCAAGCCGGCGCGCCGAGCGCTCGAGCGGCTCAAGGACGATCTTCTGGCCGTCCGACAGCGCGATCGTGACCGGGCCGACGATGCTTTCATCGAACGTGCCGAAACGCACGTTCAGGCCGGCCTGACGCATGATGGTGGCCAGACGGGCGACATTCTCCAGATAAAACGCGTTACGCGTGTGACGCTCCGGAATGACGAGCAGGTTTTTCGCGTCCGGACAGATTTTTTCGATCGAGGCCATGGCCGCCTGCACGGCAAGCGGCAGCACTTCCTGCGGCAGATTGTTGAACGCGCCGGGGAAGAGATTGGTGTCGACCGGCGCGAGCTTGAAACCGGCGTTACGCAGATCGACCGAGCAGTAGAACGGCGGCGTATGTTCCTGCCATTCAAGACGGAACCAGCGTTCGATGGCGGGTGTAGCGTCGAGGATCTTCCGCTCGAGATCGAGCAGCGGGCCGTTTAACGCCGTAACTAGGTGCGGAACCATTGATCACTCGCAGACTGGAGAAAAAAGATTGTAGAGCAAACGCTTCGTCCATTTGGGGACGGTTTCTCCATTCGCAAGCGGGGCGCGAATGCATTCTCGCTATCGTTCCAATAGGCGGCCAGACAGCGCAAGCTGCCCTCCAGTGCAGTCTACCGCGATTTTTCCGGCAGCAGCACACGGACCAGCACACGGGCGTCATCCAGGCCGCACCAAAATCGGGATAGGGGCAGGCCTCGCGGCCCGACCCCTCCCACACCACCGTGCGTACGGGTCCGTACACGGCGGTTCGGATTGGTTGACCGACTAAGGCCCCACCGATGGAAGTCCGAGCGAGCGGAAGTAACGATTGG
>DASZIR010000064.1:0-136829 GCA_035948995.1 Paraburkholderia sp.
TCCGGTACAAATGCGATGACGCAGGCGTGTGGTTCGAGCAAGTCAACGAAGCGTATTCAACCCAGACCTGTTCGTGCTGCCAGTATCGCACGGGGCCGAAAGGTGTCGCAGGTCTTGGAATAAGAGAATGGGCGTGTGAGGCGTGCGGTGCGTATCACCACCGCGACATCAACGCCGCCATCAACATTCTCGCGGCCGGACGTGGCCGTCTCGCTGGAGGAATCGCCGCCCTTTCCGCGTAAGCGGCAGCCGATGGCTGAGGACGGGGGGACGTCAAGTAACGCCGCCCAGGCGCGCGCAACATCTGCCGCCCAGGCTCGGGGCACGGGGCATGGCAACCGTGACCGGCCATCTGATGCCGGACCGCCGAGCCGGTCCGGCGGGCAGTTGTCATATAGCTGCCTATTTTGGCAGCTATATGTAAGGCATCCAGCAGGGTTGGTTAAGGATTTACCTACAGACTGTCAGCAACATCCTCCCGGTCCGCGCAATATCCCACCATTTGGGTTAAAGGTGATGCAGACCGGCCGCAGGTCGCTCGCCCGTTACAAATCTGTCCGAGTTTGTAACTGGGGCCGCGCCAAGGTGTTACATCCTCATTTGACCCTTCGCACTACAGCGAGGCCAGTATTTATTACTGACAATTCGCCTCCCTTTCTTTTACCTTTCCGTTTGAACGGCTATTAGCGTAATCACTGACGGCCAGATCAATTTCTTCAGACTATTTTTCCCATGACCCGCTCCGCAAGGACTGGCGGGCCTCGAAAGGAATCCGTGCAGGTCTGCCGGGCAGCCTCCGGGCGCGTATTACAGCACCATGAAAGAGTTACCGAAATTTGTTGTATTTTTGTGAGATATTTTTTTGAGAAGCTATTGATTTCCTGAAATGCACTTCATACAATTGCTTCCAAGGTGTTACGATATGTAACACCTTGTATCAAACAGTCAGGGCCGTATCAAGCAGCGACATGTCGCCGGAGGTCATCAGTGTCCGGCGAGGCAGAAAAGCATAACGGCAAAAAAAGCCGACATAGCAATTCGGGGCTTCGGAAACAGCAAAAATGGACCGTAGCAGCGAGACGCGCGAATCTATCCGCGAGATCAATTTGTCTTACATCATGCTCGCACAACGTATGTTGCGCGAGGACAAGCCCATCGGGATGTTCCGGTTGGGCCTGTCGTCGGAACTGGCCGATTTGATTGCCGGGCTGTCGCTCGCGCAGATCGTCAAACTCGCCTCTTCCGACCAGCTTCTCTGCTTTTTCCGCTTCAACGACCACACGATGCTGTCGGCGTTGACGCAGACGTCAAGGCATGCAGAAGTTTCGCCGACCCATACGGCTATTCTGCTGGCAGGCCAGCCAGCAGAGCAATTCGCTTAACGAGGTGACCGCGATGCTCAAGCGAAGCCTGACGGAAGATGCGCAGGAAGTATTTCGCGCGATCGCTCTGATCGAACTCGGCGCACGCATGCAGGTGCTCGAAAGCGAATTGACGCTCTCGCGCGACCGCATGATTCGCCTGTACCGCGAGGTAAAGGGCGTATCGCCGCCCAAAGGCATGCTGCCGTTTTCCGCGGACTGGTACATGACGTGGCTGGCCAATATCCACGCCTCGCTGTTCTACAACACGTACCTGTTCCTGAAGAAAGAAGCACGTTGCTCGCACCTGGACGCGCTCACCAAGGGTTACCGGCTGTATCTGGAACATTGCCAGCACAGCGACACGGAGCCCGTGCTGGATCTGACGCGTGCATGGACGCTGGTGCGCTTCTTCGACGCCAACATCCTGCAACTGACGCCTTGCTGCCGTTGCAGCGGCAAGTTCGTCGCGCACAAGCATGATTTGCAGCATAACGTAGTATGTGGTGCCTGCCAGCCGCCGTCGCGCGCCGGCAAGACCAAGAAGGCCGCCGCCGCGGCCAAGCTCGAAGCGCAAGAAGCGCTCGAAGCTGCGCAGATCGCCGAAGCAGCCTGAGCCGACTGCTTCTCGGACTGTTTCTCAGTCGGCTCGCTGGTTCGCTCCGGTTAGCGCTTCAGGCGGCTGACCCGGACGCGGCGATCGCGTAGTGCCTCCATTGTGGCAACCAGAGGTTTCCGGACCTCTGGACGCGCCCCCTCATCCTTCTCCCTGGCCACACTGCGCTGACCCGCGCCGTCAGCTCACCCACCCTATCGTCTGCACCACCAGCCACAGGTTCGCCGCGGTAATCACGATGAACAGCGCCCACGCGAGCAGTCGCGTCGGCAGGCGATTGGCGAATTCGCCCATCAGCGACGCATCATTGGTCATGCGGATCAGCGGATAAAGCGCGAACGGCAGTTGCAGGCTCAACACCACCTGGCTTGCGACCAGCAATGTCCCGACCGCACCGTTGCCCAACGTCTGTACGCCGATCAAGGCGGGAATCAGCGCCAGCGCACGGGTGATGAAGCGCCGCTGCCAGCACGGAATCTTCAGTTTCAGAAAGCCTTCCATGATCACCTGCCCGGCGACAGTGCCGGTAAACGTCGAGCTTTGCCCGGACGCCAGCAGCGTGATCGCGAACAGCACCGCCGCGAAACCGGTGCCGACGATCGGCGCGAGCAGCCGGTAAGCATCTTCGATTTCGGTGACCTGGTTGTGGCCGGTCGCGTTGAACGCCGCGGCAGCGCGGATCAGGATCGCCGCGTTGATCAGCAGCGCGATTACCAGTGACACGATCGTATCGATACGCGACAGGTCGATCGCCGAGGCGATGCTGTGGGTATCGCGCTTGACGGCCCGCGTCTGCACGATCGACGAATGCAGATACAGGTTGTGCGGCATCACCGTCGCGCCGAGGATGCCGATGGCCAGATACATCGGCTCGCGCGTACTGATGGCCTGCCACGATGGGATCAGCCCCACCATCACGGACGGCCAGTGCGGCCGGATCATCACCAGCTGAATGATGTAACCGATGCCGATCGTAGCAATCAGGCCGAGGATGATCGCTTCGAGATCGCGGAAATTCTTACCCTTCAAGCCGAGCACGATCAACGTATCGAACGCGGTAAGGATCACGCCGGTCGTCAGCGAGCAGTTGAACAGCAGATGAAATGCGAGCGCGCCGCCGAGGACTTCGGCAAGGTCGCAGGCAATGATCGACACTTCAGCAAGCAGCCATTGAACACGCGCGACCGCGGGCGAGTAGCGTGCGCGCGACAGTTGCGCGAGATCCTGACCGGTCGCAATGCCAAGCCGCATGCTCAGGCACTGCAGCGCAATCGCGGCGAGACTCGACAGCACGACCACGAACAGCAGAGTGTAACCATAGCGCGAGCCGGCTTCGATATCCGTGGCCCAGTTGCCGGGGTCCATATAGCCGATCGAGATCAGCAGGCCGGGACCGGCGAACTGCAGGATTTTCTTCCAGAAAGGTGCGCCCTGCGAGACGGCGACCGTGCCCTGAACCTCGGACGGGCAGAACGGCGCGGTAGCGGTAGTCGGTAGTTTGAATGGCAAGCCGGTGAACTCTTGAGGGTGTCGAAGCTGCAGCGCCTGACCGGAGGCGCCGCAGTCGGCCTCAAGTGTACAAAGAAACTTCCGGCAATGTCCCACTGAGTGCGTAGCGGCCCACGTCGCGCACCCGGTAGTCGAGCGGATCGTGCAGCGTGTGGACGCGCGCGTTGCGCCAGAACCGGTCGAGTGCGAGCGGAGCGTGGGTGGCCCGCGCGCCGCAGGCGTCGAACAGGTTCTCGCTGACATCGAGCGCGGCGCGATGCGCGAGAATCTTTGCCTCCGACGTCGCCAGCGCCACATGCGCCCGCTCTTCGGCACTCAGCGCGGCGCCCTTCTGCCAGGCATCGTCGAGTACCCGCGCGGCGCGGTCCGCCAGCGCTTCGGCGCCGACCGTCTGCAGACGCATCTCGCCAAAGCGCTGGATCGTATAAGGATCGTCAGTGGCTTTCTCGACCCCGGAGCTGATCCATGGCCGGCCATACTGGTTCACGTAGCGGCGCGCCTCTTCCAGCGCGCCCTGCGCAATGCCGACAAAGAGGTTGGTCAACACCAGTTGCGACACCAGCGTGCGCAGGGTTGCACGGGGCGTCGGCGGCACTTCCGAGCGATGCAGCACTTCGTCCGGCCCGATCTTCACTTGCTCGAACGACACGCTGCCGCTGTCGGTTTGCCGCTGGCCAATCGGATTCCAGTCTTCCTGAACCGTGATGCCGTCGCGACTTGTCGGCACGACCGCAAAAATCGGCTTGCCGGTTTGCGGGTCGTGCGCCGAGACGGTCATCATCTGCGAGCCGCGCGTGCCCGAACAAAAGCCCTTCTGGCCGCTCACCCGAAAGCCGCCGTCAGCCGTTGCGGTCGCAACCAGTCTCGTGTCGAGCGGGTTAACGGCATTGCCCCACCACCAGCGGGCCTCGACGGTGCCGCGCAGATAGCGGGCACGTTGCGCGTGATTGCCCCACACGTCGACGCTCACCACTTGCAGGCACTGGAAGCCCAGCAGGTGGGCCAGCGCGCTGTCGACACGTGCGATGGCGCGAATCGTTTCGTAGACCGCCGGCCACGGTGCACCGGCGCCGCCGAACTCGCGCGGCACGCCCAGCGTCAACAGGCCGGCATCCGCGATCCACTGTTTTTCCAGCGCGGCATGGCCGCCGTCGCGATCGCGTTGCGCGGCGGTGGCATGCAATGCGTCGAGCAGGCTGGCCAGATCGCCAACTGCCGGCAAAGCTTGCGGGTCACGTGACGCCGGATGGCCCGGTTCGTTCATGCAGTCTCCAGGTGAGCAGCGCGGCTGAGCGGTATGTGCTCCGTGAGTGCCGCGGGGTCGCGTTCGACGAGCCGCGCTAGAATCTCGCGCCGCCAGTCGTCGTAGGTCGCCTGATAGGCGGTGATGTCAGCACCGAATACGTGTGCATTATGCGCGTTCGGTAAGACGCCGCACGAAGCGGTCGCCGGCGAACTGCACCGCGGTGACGATGACGATCAGCAGCACGATGACCGTGACCATCACGGTGGTATCGAAGCGCTGATACCCATAGCGGATGGCGAGATCGCCGAGACCGCCTGCGCCGACTGCGCCCGCCATCGCCGACGAGCCGATCATGGCGACCACCGTGATCGTGAAGCCGCCGAGAATGCCCGGCAGCGCTTCCGGCAACAGCACATGCCAGATGATGTGGCGGCGTTGCGCGCCCATCGCCTGGGCGGCCTCGATCAGACCGCGGTCCACCTCGCGCAGGCTCACTTCCGCCACCCGGGCAAAGAACGGAATGGCCGCGATGCTAAGCGGCACGATCGCCGCCCATACGCCAATGGTCGTGCCGATCAGGAGACGCGTGAGCGGCAACAAGGCCACCAGCAGGATGATGAACGGCGTCGAGCGGAACGCGTTCACGAGCGCGCCGAGCGTCGTATTGACCGCGCGCCGTTCGAAGATGCCGCCACGCGTAGTCGTCACCAGCACCAGGGCGAGCGGAATGCCCACCACCAGCGCGACCAGTGCGGACACGCCGACCATCACCAGCGTGTCGCGAATCGCCCCGGCCAGTTCGGCAAGCCATAGATCAGACATGACCCAGCACCTCCACACGATTCGCATAGCGCCGTGCGCGTTCTACCAGTTCGGTAATCTGGGCGCGGATGGGCTGGTTGTCCATACCCGCCGTAGAGGTTGCGGCGCGAACCTGCGCCGACACCACCAACCTGCCTTGCGCACGCCCCTGAATCCGGTCGATGCCCCCATGCACGAAGCTCACCCGCCCGCCCGCAACGCTCAATGCGCTTGCCAGTCCGCCCAGATCGGGTTCGAAGTCGTCCGCGCCCGTGAAGCGCACGTCGAGCAGCACTTGCGCGTCAGCTTGAGCAATCGTGTGCAGCGGCTTCACCCGTGCAGCGAGATCCGCCGGCAAGTCGTGCACCAGCGTGCGCAGCAAGGCACGCGTTGCATCGTGCTGCGGATCGCCGAATACGCGCCACACCGGCCCCGTCTCCACCACCTCACCGCGTTCGATCACGGCCACCGTATCGCAGACTTCGCGGATCACTTCCATTTCATGCGTAATCAGCACGATCGTGAGACCGAGGCGCCGGTTAATGTCACGCAGCAGCGCGAGAATCGCCTGGGTCGTCTCAGGATCGAGCGCCGACGTGGCTTCGTCGCAGAGCAGGATGTCCGGATCGTGCACCAGTGCCCGGGCGATGCCGACGCGCTGTTTCTGGCCGCCGGAGAGGCTCGCCGGATACGCGTCGCGTTTGTCCGAGAGTCCGACCAGTTCGAGCAGCGCGTCTACCTTGCGGTTGATCGCCACTTTCAATGCGCCTGCGATCTTCAGCGGCAGCGCGATGTTTTCGCGCACGGTCTTGGCGGACAGCAGGTTGAAATGCTGGAACACCATGCCGGTACGCCGCCGCAAGGCAACGAGACCGCGTTCGTCGAGCTCGCCGACACTCACGCCGTTCACGCGCACGGCGCCCGAACTGGCGGTTTCAAGCCCGTTGACGAGCCGCAGCAAGGTCGACTTGCCCGCGCCGCTGCGGCCGATGATGCCGAACACATCGCCGCGCGCGACCTGCAACTGTACATTCGAGAGTGCGGCAGTGACGCCGCGCGTACCGGCGAACGTCTTGCCGACATGGTCGAACACGACTGCCGCTTCCTGCGCGTCGTGAGGTGCAGTGCGCAGCGCCAGGGACGGCGCGCTTTCAATCAACCCAGGAGCATCAAACAAGGCGGTCATCGGATACATCCTTTCTGAAGCGGTAAAAACCGCGCAAAGCGTCGATCAGGCTGTGACCGTGGTCCGCCCACGCACCCGGTGCTGCGCTCCGGCATGCACCTGCGGCAAGCGCGCGCGCCCTGCGCCGAAGAGCTTCTCGCGCAAGGTCGGCGCGGCGTCGTAGTCTTCCTTGTAGACGCCACGATTCTGCAATTCCGGCACCACCAGATCGACGAAGTCCTCAAACGACTCGGGCATCACCGTGCGCGTCAGATTGAAACCGTCGATACCGGTTTCTTCGATCCACGACACCAGTTCATCGGCGATCTGCTGCGGCGAGCCGACCACGGGCTTCGCGCGGCCGCCGAGCGTCATCTGCTCGAGCACCTTGCGCTTGGTCCACACACCGGTCACGCTCTTCTTCGAAATGGCTTCGACCACCGACTGCATCGACTCGGTCTTCACATACGAGATCGGTTCGTCGAGTTCGTATTGCGCGAAGTCGATGCCGGTCGAACTGGAGAAATGCGCAATGCCCCCCTCGGCGCTGGCATGGCGTCGATACTCCGCAAACTTTTCCTGCGCCGCACGCTCGGTCTCACCCACCACAACCGTGATGCCGGCGAAGATCTTGATGTCGTCAGGCGCGCGGCCAAAGCGCACTGCACGCGCACGAATGTCGTCGACAATTGAACGCGTGAGCGGTTTGTTCTGCCCGCCCACAAACACGCATTCGGCATGCCGTGCGGCAAACTCGACGCCACGCGAGGACGAGCCCGCCTGATACAGCACCGGTGTGCGCTGCGGTGACGGTTCGCTCAGATGGATCGCATCGATCGAGTAGTACGCCCCCTCGTGCTTCACGCGGTGCACCTTGTCCGGATGCGCGAAGATCCGCGCAGCGCGGTCGCGCACGACAGCGTCGTCTTCCCAGCTTTGCTCCCACAGCTTGTAGACCACGTCCATGTAGTCGTCGGCGCGGTCGTAGCGGTCGTCATGGCTGATCTGCTGCGTGAGGCCCATGCCGCGCGCGGCGCTGTCGAGATAGCCGGTGACAATGTTCCAGCCGACCCGGCCTTTGGTCAGATGATCGAGCGTGGACATGCGGCGCGCGAACAGATAGGGCGGCTCGTACGTGAGGTTCGAGGTCACGCCGAAGCCGATATGCTTCGTCACGTACGCCATGGCCGGCACGATCAGCGCCGGATCGTTGATCGGAATCTGCACCGCTTCGCGCACCGAGGTGTCCGGGCCGCCCTGATAGACGTCGTACACGCCGACGATATCGGCCAGAAAGATGCCGTCGAACTTGCCGCGCTCCAGGGTCTGCGCGAGACCCGTCCAGTAGTCGAGATCGGTGTAATGCGCCGAGCGGTCACGCGGATGCGTCCACAGACCGTGATTGATATGCCCGACCGCGTTCATGTTGAATGCGTTGAGCAGGATTTTTTTCTTCGCCATCGTGCGGCTCCTGATGCTGTCTGGTGCGCTCGTTTGCTCTCAGGTGCGGCTACCACGCGACCGCGTAGAGATTACCGAAAGCCTTGTCGAGCGCGGCGCGCACGGCCGGCGAGTGTTGATAGATCGAGATGAACTTGCGAATGCGCGGATCGTTCACGCTTTCCGGGCGCACCACCCACTGGATCGCAAAGATCTTGTTTTCGGTGCCGTCGAACAGCAACGCGCTGTTGGGATCCGTCGTGCCCGCGAGCTTGATGAAGCTCGGGTAACCTTGTGCCAGATCGACGTCGTCAAGCGAGCGGGCAAGTTGCGTCGCTTCGAGCTGCACGATCTTCAGATGCTTCGGGTTGTCGACGATGTCCAGCGTCGTGGCACGATAATCCGCACCTGGCTTGAGCTTGATGAGCCCTGCCCGTTGCAGCAACAACAGGCCACGGCCACCGTTGACCGGGTCGTTCGCTATGGCGACGGTGGCGCCGTCCTGCAATTCGTCGAAGCGTTTGATCTTCTTCGAATACAGGCCGATCTTCATGATCGTGCCCGGCGCGATGGCTACGAAATTGTAGCCGCCCTGCTTCTTCGCGTTTTCCAGAAACGGAATGTGCTGGAAGTAATTGACGTCGATATCCTTGTTGGCGAGCGCGGCGTTTGGCGTGTTCCAGTCGGTGAACTCGATGATCTTCACGTCCAGCCCCTGCGCTTTGGCCTCACGCGCGGCTTCCTGCAGCGCTTCGATTTGCGGGCTGGTGGCGGTGCCGATTTTCAGTGTCGGGGTGTCCACGGCGAAGGCGCTGGAGGGCACCCATGAGAATGACAACACCAACGCCAGCCCGACCCCGAGCGCGCCCGTCAGCAGATTGTTGGGCACGCTGAAAAAGCGTCGGGCGGTAGAAATGAGAAAGCTCATGGTGGACTCGTTCAATGAAGTGTTCGGACGGCGCGCGCGGACCCCACGACACGCGCCAATGCGCGCCGCGGAAAATCGGGCAGCAGGAATCAAAGCCGCTCGAGCGGCTCGAAAGGCATGATGCGCAGGCGGGTCAGCGCAGACAGCGGAAGTGTGGACAGGTCATCGACGCTCTCCAGATGAGGTGCGAATGATGATAGACGGTGGAAAACCGGTGGTCTACGAAGGGATTTTCGGAAGGAAAGCGTGAAAAACGATATGTGCTTGCGGCGCCGCAGAGGGTCGAATGCCGCAAGCTGCCAGGCGGCAGGTCTGTGCCAGTGCCAAAGGCGTCAGGAAGTGTGGAACGAAAAAGCGGCAAGGGGCCAAGCGTACCGCTTGCTTAGCCCCTTGCCGCTCTAAAAACAGCTCGAGAATTACTGCTTCGCCACCTGCTGCGGCGCATCCTTCGCAGCGACGTCAGAGGCTGGCACATCACCCCACCCGCCGCCCAGCGCGCGAATCAGATTCACGGTCGAAACCGCTTGCGTGCCCTCCAGATGGCTCGCCTGCAACTGCGACTGCAACACTTGCCGCTGGCTGTCGATCACATCCAGATAGCTCACCTGCCCTTCCTGATACTGCGTCTGCGACAGATGCGAAGCCCGTTGCGATGCATTCACCGCATCGTTCTGCGCCTGGATCTGGTCATCGAGCAGCCGCAGATCGGCGAGGTTATCCTCGACTTCCTTGAACGCCACCAGCACCTGCTGACGATACTGCGCCACGTCTTCGTCATACTTGCCGCGCGCCTGGGCCAGGTTCGCCTTGCGCCGGCCACCGTCGAACAGAGGCAAGGTCAGCGCCGTGCCGGCGAACGGCCCCAGCAGGAACGTGCGGCTTGACCACATGAACAGATCGCCAAGCGTGGCCGACTCATAACCGAACGCACCGGTGATATCGAGCTTCGGGAAGAACGCCGACTTCGCCAGGCCCACCCGCGCGTTAGCAGCTGCCATCGCACGTTCGGCGGCCGCGATATCCGGCCGGCGCTCAAGCAGCGCGGACGGCAAACCGGCCGGCACGCGTGCCGTCACCGGCACCAGCGGCGTTTCCGGGAACGAGAAGTTCGCCGGTGCCTTGCCGAGCAGGATCGCCAGGCTATGCTCGGACGCGGCGCGCTGCCGCGCCACGCCCACCGCATCGGCACGCGCACTGGCCAGTTCGTTGCGGGCCTGAGCCAGGTCCAGTTCGCTGATGTCGCCTTCCTTGAAACGCCGCTCGATCAGCTTGAGCGTGTCCTCGCGCAACGTCACCGTCTCACGATAGAGGCCCTGATCCGTATCGAGCTCGCGCAACTGGAAGTAGTTCTGCGCGACGTCGGCCTGCAAGGCGAGCTGTACCGAACGGAACAGCGCTTCGCTTTGCTGCTCATCGGCATGCGCCGCGTTCACATTCGAACTGACCCGTCCGAACAGATCCGTCTCGTACGACACCGTGCCTTGCGCGCGCCACAACGTGGTGGTTTCCGGACCATTGCTCTGCGGCAGGAACTGCGACGCCGGCGAAACCGTTTCACGCGTCGGACCAAAACCCGCATCGAGCTTGGGGAACCAGTCGGAGCGGGCCGACTGCTGCAACGCACGCGACTGCTCGACGCGCGCCGCTGCCGCTTTCAGATCCTGGTTAGCGGCCGCGGCCTGCTGTTCGAGATCGTCGAGCGTCGGATCGCCGAAGACGGTCCACCATTCCCCGCGATGCGCATCGTCGGCCGGTTGTGCCGGCTTCCACGAACCCGCATCTTTGGGTGCGATCACCGGCGCTTCCTTGAACGCGACCGGCGGATCCACGTCCGGGCGCTTGTAGGTCGGCTCAACCGAGCAGGCGGCGAGCAGCGCCAGCAACAGACCACTGGCCGCTGCCCGGCCCCACCCTTGCAGAGATTTCAACTGCGTCATTATTGTTTTCCTCCTCAAGCGTCCGTTAGCGGCAACGCGTAGTGCGGCGAGTCTTTTTGCGCGACGTGAATCTTGCCGCCCGCGAGCGTACGCAGCACCACATAGAACACTGGGGTAAGCATCAGGCCGAACAGCGTGACGCCGAGCATGCCGAAGAACACCGCGATACCCATCGCATGACGCATCTCCGAACCCGCTCCGCTCGACAGCACCAGCGGCACCACACCCATGATGAAGGCGATCGAGGTCATCAGGATCGGACGCAGCCGCATGCGGCTTGCTTCGATCGCCGCCGACAGCGGCGAATGCCCGTCGTGCTCGAGTTCGCGAGCGAACTCGACGATCAGGATCGCGTTCTTCGAGGCCAGCCCCACCAGCACCATCAAGCCGATCTGCGTGAAGATGTTGTTGTCGCCCTGCGTGAGCCATACGCCCGTCAACGCGGACAGCAGGCTCATCGGCACGATCAGGATCACCGCGAGCGGCAGCGTCAGGCTTTCATACAACGCGGCCAGCACGAGGAACACCAGCAGCACGCTGATCGGGAACACCCACATGCCCGCATTGCCGGCAATGATCTGCTGGTACGTCAGGTCGGTCCATTCGAGCTTCACGCCATGCGGCAAGGTCTCAGCAGCAACGCGTTCCGCCGCGGCCTGAGCCTGCCCCGAGGAGTAACCCGGCGCGGGGCCGCCGTTGATGTCGGCTGCCGTATAACCGTTGTAGCGCACCACCATTTCCGGACCGTAGGTCGGTGTCACCGTCACCAGCGACGACAGCGGCACCATATCGCCCGACGTATTGCGCGTCTTCAGTTGCAGGATGTCGTCGGCACGCTGACGGAACGGCGCGTCGGCCTGCACCCGCACCTGATACACGCGGCCAAAGCGGTTGAAGTCGTTCACGTACAACGAACCCAGATAGATCTGCATCGTGTTGAAGACGTCCGTCACCGGCACGCCGAGCTGCTTGGCCTTGACGCGGTCCAGATCGACGTTCAGTTGCGGCACGTTGATCTGATAGCTGGAGAATGTCGGTCCCAGTTCAGGCGTGGTCGCAGCCTTCTTGATGAACGCTTCCGTTGCCTTGTTCAACTCGGCGTAACCGAGCGCACCGTGATCCTCCAGCTGCATCTTGAAGCCGCCCAGCGTACCGAGACCCAGCACCGGCGGCGGTGGGAACACGGCCACGAACGAATCCTTGATCGCGCTGTATTGCTGGTTCAATGCGCCCGCAATCGCACCCGCAGACAGATTCTTGCTGCCACGCTCCTTGAACGGCTTGAGCGTGACGAACACAATGCCCGCGCTCGAACTGTTGGTGAAGCCGTTCACGGACAGGCCCGGGAAGGCCACCGCGCTCTCGACACCCGGTTGCTTCAAGGCAATCCCGCTCATATCGCGGATCACCTTCTCGGTGCGGTCGAGCGAGGCCCCGTTCGGCAATTGCGCAAACGCGATCAGGTATTCCTTGTCCTGAGCCGGCACAAAGCCGCCCGGCACGATGTGCGTGATGAATGCCGTGGCGCCCAGCAGGATGGCGTAGACCACCAGCATCCCGCCCTTGCGGCGCAATACACCCGTCACGCCCCGCCCATATGCGCTCGAACCGCTGTGGAATACCTTGTTAAAGCCCCTGAAGAATGGGCCCAGCACGCGATTCATCACGCGTGTCAGCAAGTCTTCCTTCGCACCGTGGCTGCGCAACAACATGGCCGACAAAGCCGGCGACAGCGTCAGCGAGTTGAAGGCCGAGATTACCGTCGAGATGGCGATGGTCACCGCGAACTGCTTGTAGAACTGGCCCGTCAGACCCGTCATGAAAGCGAGCGGCACGAACACGGCCACCAGCGTCAGCGCGATCGCGATGATCGGCCCGCTCACTTCCTGCATGGCCTTATAGGTCGCATCGCGCGCACTGAGGCCGCTTTCGATATTCCGCTCGACGTTCTCCACCACCACGATCGCATCGTCGACCACAATCCCGATGGCCAGCACCATCCCGAACAGCGACAACGCATTGATCGAGAAACCGAACGCCAGCAGCAGCGAGAAGGTCCCGACAATCGACACCGGCACCGCAATCAACGGAATGATCGACGCACGCCAGGTTTGCAGGAACACGATCACCACGATCACCACGAGCGCAATCGCTTCGAGCAGCGTGTGAATCACGGCCTCGATACTCGAGCGCACGAATTGCGTCGGATCGTAGACAATCTTGTAGTCGACGCCCGCCGGCATGTCGTCCTTCAGCTCCTTCATCTGCTCGCGCACCTGGTCCGAGATCGCGAGCGAATTTGCACCCGGCGCCTGGTTGATGGCGAGCGCCACCGCCGACTTGTTGTCGAGCAGCGAACGCAGACCGTATTCAGAAGCCGCGAGCTCGATGCGCGCTATATCGCGCAGATACGTCACTGCACCATCGGGCGCGGTCTTGACGACGATGTCGCCGAACTCACCCGTGGTCTGCAAACGGCCGCGCGCATTTACCGACAACTGCAACTGCGTGCCCGGCACCGAAGGCGAAGCGCCGATCACACCGGCGGCCACCTGAATGTTCTGCTCGCGGATCGCATTGACCACATCGGTCGCCGTGAGGCCGCGTTGCGCCACCTTTTGCGGGTCGAGCCACACGCGCATCGCGTAGTCGCCGGCGCCCCACAACTGCACTTCACCTACGCCCTGGATGCGTTCCAGCCGGTCCTTGACGTTCAGCAGCGCATAGTTGCGCAGGTACGTCATGTCGTACTGGTTGTTCGGCGAGATCAGGTGGACCACCATGGTCAGCGTCGGCGAGCTCTTGATCGTCGTGACACCCAGGCGCTGCACGTCTTCCGGCAGGCGCGGCAGCGCCTGGTTGACGCGGTTCTGCACCAGTTGCGTCGCGAGGTCCGGATTGGTGCCGAGCTTGAAGGTCACCGTGAGCGTCAGGTTGCCGTCGCTATTGGCTTGCGACTGCATGTACAGCATGTTTTCGACGCCGTTGATCTGCTCTTCGAGCGGCGAGGCGACCGCTTCGGCGATCACCTTCGGGTTCGCGCCCGGGTACTGCGCATGCACCACCACCGAGGGCGGCACGACTTCCGGGTACTCGGAGATCGGCAGCCTGAAGAGCGAGATGATGCCCGCCAGCAGGATCAGGACCGATAGCACGCCCGCAAAGATCGGCCGGTCGATGAAGAATTTGGATATGTTCATGAGAGGCTCTTGAAGTTGAAGCGCTGGGGAGCGGTGCGCAAGGAGAACACGTTGAGCGCGAGGCTCACGAGTTCTTCTGCGTCTTCGCGCGCCCCGCCGTCTGTGCTACCGACGCGCTGTCCGCGTTGTCGTCACCGTTCATCGGCACGGCGTGAGCGCGCACGGTCTCACCCGGACGCACCCGCTGTGTGCCGTTGACGACGATCCGGTCGCCGTTCTGCAGGCCCGACTTGACGACGCGCAGGCTGCCCTGCATCGCGCCGAGCGACACTTCCCGATAAACGACCTGATCGCTCTTGTCGACCACGAACACGAACTTCTTGTCCTGATCGGTGCCGACCGCGGCATCGTCGATCAGCAGCGCCGCATGCGGCGCGCTGCCGCTCACCTTGATGCGGGCGTAGAGCCCCGGAATCAGCGTGCCGTCCTGATTGTCGAAGCGCGCCCGTACGCGGATCGTGCCGGACGACGTGTCGAGCTGGTTGTCGACCGAATCGATCACGCCGTCGCGCGAATAGCCCGACTCATCGGCGAGCCCGAGTTGCACGGGCACCTTGGTGCCATCCTTCTCGCGGCCGATGTATTGCAGGTAGGTCTGCTCATCGGCGTCGAACGACGCGTAGATCGGCGACACCGACACCAGCGTCGTCAGCGGCGGCGCACCCGCGCCGGCCGAAACGACGTTGCCGACCGTGATTTCCGCACGCGACACCCGGCCCGAAACCGGCGCCACCACCTTGGTGTAGCCCAGATTGATCTGCGCGGTTTCGAGCGCCGCCTGAGCCGCCTTGACGTTGGCGCTCGCGCCACGCGCGGCGTTCTGCTTCTCGTCGTAGTCGCGCTTGGCAATCGCGTTATCGCCAATCAGGCGTTGCGCGCGTTCCCAGTCGCTTTGCGTGTAGCCGGCTTGCGCCTGCGCAGCGGCCAGTTGCGCGGCCGCGCGGTCGACTTCCGCCTGATACGGACGCGGGTCGATCACGAACAGCGTGTCACCCTTCTTCACGAGCGCGCCGTCCTTGAAATTCACCGACACGATGGTGCCTGACACCTGGGGACGCACCTGGACTTTCTCGACGGCTTCGAGGCGCCCCGAATAGGTTTGCCAGTCGGTGATGGTCTTTTCGATCACAGCGGCCACGTCGACTTCCGGCACGATGGTCGGCGCGGCGTGGGCGGGTGAGCTCGCATCGACGCGAATCGCGCCGAAGGTACCGAGCCCGGCAATGACGACTACGGCCAGAACGGCTAGCGCCACACGAGGGCGCGAAGTAGACAAGATAGACATGAATGGCTCCCGGCTTTTGTTGATTGGATTGAAATCGGTTTATCGGTGGGCGCGCGCATCGAAACGCCATTGAAAAAAACGCACGGCTTCCTGCAAGGCGGCCGGATGGTCGGCCAGCTCGGCGTGCGACACGCTCGGATAACGGACCACCTGGGTCAGCACCCCCGCAGCGATCAGGTTGCTGGCATATTTCTCAGCCTCGACGTGCAGCACATCGTTCTGCGCGGTCGCAACCAGCGTGGCCGGCAAGCCGGCGAGACGCGACGACTCGAGCGGCGCGGCATACGGATGCATGCGCTGCGACGCTTGCGGCAGATACGCGCGATAGCAGGCCGCGCACTCCTTGGCGGTGATGTCGGAGCCGAGGCGCTGCTCGTCGCCGAGGCGCGTGAGACTCGGGTCGAGCATCGGCCCAAACAGCGCCTGTGCGCCAATCCGGACGTCGCCGCGATCGCGTGCAATGAACGCAAGGCAATTCGCCAGCTGGCCGCCCGCATCGTGGCCCGCCACACCCATGTGTTTCGTGTTGCCGCCGAACGCCCGTGCGCGGGTCTGCACCCACAGCGCGGCACGGTGCGCATCTTCGGGCGCGGCCGGAAACGGGAACTGCGGCGCGAGCGAGTAACCCACCGACACGACCAGCGCAGGTAAGTGTTCTGCGAAATAGCGTGCGGCAAAGTCACCCTGCTCGAGCGAGCCGCGCACAAAACCGCCACCATGAAAGTAAAGTAGTACCGGCAGCGCACTTTTCCCGGACCGGCGATACAGACGCAAGGTGATGTCCTGCGCGTGCCCCTCGATCGTCACGTCGGTCACGTCGAGCGCCGTGCGGTCGTCAGCCGCCACGGCGACGCCAGGCGGCACAAAGGAGTACGGCGGTTTGAATGCATCCATGTCGAACGGCGCAAATGCGCATAGAACTCGAATGGTGCGAATTGTGGGTTCGGCAGACTCCTAAATAAATGCCTATAATCCGGCAACACAATTCGGCATGCCCAAACAATCGAATCCAGGCCCCGCCAAATCCGGGCTAATCCGTGCTGATTCGATTAGCGTCGTGGGCCGCCAGCCCCTTTTTGGAGGTTAGCCATGGACCGTCTCCAGGCCATGCAAGTGTTCACCCGTGTTGTCGACACCAACAGCTTCACCCGTGCCGCGGAAACGCTCGACCTGCCGCGCGCCTCGGTCACGACCATCATCCAGAATCTGGAGTCGTTTCTCGGCACGCGCCTTATGCATCGCACGACGCGCCGCCTCTCGCTCACGCCCGACGGCGCCGCGTACTACGAGCGCTGCGTGCGGATTCTCGCGGACGTCGAGGAAACCGAAGCCAGCTTCCAGAGCGGCAACAAGAAGCCGCACGGCAAGTTGCGCATCGACATGCCGGGTTCGATCGGCCGGCTGCTGGTGATTCCTTCTCTGTGTGAATTCCACACTCGCTATCCGGATATCGACCTGCAACTCGGGCTGACCGACCGCCCGGTCGACCTGCTGCAAGAAGGTGTGGATTGCGTGGTGCGGGTGGGCGCGCTGCAGGATTCGTCGCTGGTGGCGCGGCGCATCGGCATCTTCGAAGGCGTCACCTGCGCAGCGCCGGATTATCTGCAGAAGTACGGTATGCCGCACACGCTCGACGATCTCGACGCGCACCGCGCGGTCAACTATTTTTCGAGCCGCACGGGGCGCGTGATGGACTGGGCGTTCCAGGTCGGCGGCAAGGAAGTCGAGGTGAAAATGAAGGGCACGGTGTCGGTCAACGACGCCGACGCCTATGTCACCTGCGGTCTCGAAGGCTTTGGCCTGATCCAGCCGGCCCTCTTTATGGTGCTGCCGCACCTGCAATCGGGCCAGCTGGTCGAAGTGCTGCCGGACATCAAGCCGATGCCGATGCCGATTTCGGCGGTCTATCCGCACAGCCGGCACCTGTCGCCGAAAGTGCGCGTCTTCGTCGACTGGATTGCGGAGTTATTCGAGCGCTGCCCGTTGCTGAGCGGCCGCGGCAGTCTCGACACGCCGTGCTCGAAGCGCACCCTCGAAGAGCGTGAATCCGCGCCAGCGCTCGATACGCCGGTGATTTCGGAGTGGATCGCCTGATCCGCCCCGTTTATATGCAACCGGCCAACCCGCCAAACCTGGGCAATCGCGGCCCCGCGCCGCGATTGTTCTGAAATCTTGACAATTCATTTCGCCAATCGGCGATTTATCCGCGCGGGTTCGAAGCCTACATTTCACCCTGTCGCAGCGCCGCATTGCGCTGCAAATGAATCGACAGGAGTGAATCATGAAGCGCAATCTCTTCGCAGCACTTGTTATCTCGCTGGCCGTTAGCGCTCCCGCCTTCGCAGCCGGTGGCGGCGGAATCGGCCATGCCGGCACGTACGGTCAAGCACCGGTGGGCGCGAGCACGGTAACGCGCGCCGACGTGAAAGCGGAAATCGTGACGGCCTATCGCGACGGCACGCTGCCGTCGCTCAACAAGACCACCTATCCGAACCTGAGTCTCGAAGGTCAGACGCAAGCTGCACGCCTTGCGGCACAAGGCCAGGGCGGCGACAGCGCAACGCGCGTCGCGCGCGGCGAGTAACAGGAGCAGGAGCCGCGTGACACTCAGTCATGAGTTCACGCGGCGTTCGATTTGCGGCAGCGCCCGCGGCCACGTTAGACGCGTGCGATGCCTGCCAGCCACTTTGAAGGAGCCGATGATGAGCCCATCAGAACTCGACCATTGGGATACTGACACCCCCGTGTGGACGCCGTTCCGCTCGCAGCAGCACTGAGCGTGCCAAGCCGCCTTGGATCACCCAGGGCGGCCTTGAGCAACGCCCCATGCCTTATTGCTGCGGCACGCCTGCACGCCACTCGCTCCAGTGCGTCACGATCTGCTGGACGAGTGGATTGCCGGCGAGAAACAGGTTGTCGATAGCAATCGTAAAACCGCCTTGCGCGGCGTAGTTGAGCAGATTGTCGGAACTCGACTGGCCTTGATACGGACGATCGAAATCCGATCCCGCGCGCAACACGGCTACGCGGTTCAGATCGACCCGATGCACGCTCGCCGCACGCGTCAACGCTTCATAGGTCGCGTTGTCTTCCTGTTGCGTCGTGCAGTAGACGCCCTTGCCATCGGTCAGGATCCGCGTCCAGTCGCGCGCACGTTCGCCCAGCAGCGTGCCGGACCACCACGTGTCCCCCGCGAGCGTATCGCACTGGATCACGGTGGGCGGCAGGTTGGCCGGCGCGTAGCCATACTTGGCCCGCGCCGCTTGTGCCTGCGCGTTATCGGCCAGCGTGACATTGCGCGAGAGCGCGAAGGCTGCGTCCGCAAGCTGCGGGTTAAGCTGGAAAACTTCGGTGCGGTAGTCGAGCGGCGGCTTCTGTGAGGGGCTCGTCGTATTGATGCCGAGATAGCCTGTGTTCCAGTTCGGCGGAATCTCGCGCCCGTCAATTTCCCATTGGATGCCGAAGTCCACCAGATATTTCGCCCACGCGGCCGAGCCGACAGTGCCACGCATCGGATCGATACCCGCGATCCCGGCCACCATGAAATACGTGTGCCGCAGATCGAAGCGCGATGAGAACGTGAGCGCCATGGTGGACGCGGCGGCATTCGCATGCCCCATGCCGGTGGTCATCACGCAGATGTCCTGCTTGTTGCAATGGACCGCCGGATAATCCGGCGACAGGCCGTCAACCGGAATAGTCTGCCACGGGCCAAGGTTATCGAGCCATACCTGTCCTTCCGGGCCAAACATCGAAATGATCATCACCTTGACCGGCCGTCCGTGCGAAGCACCAGTGCTCTGCACAAAGCCGTCGTCGTCCTGGGCGTGGACCGGAAGCGTCGAAAGAGCTGCACACGTTGCAACAGTCAGTGCGGCGCTTGCCGCGAGGATACGAGTCAGCATCGGTGTCCTTCCTTTTTTCTGTTATGCGGATTGGGAGGGATTTACTGCCTGCGGAGCGAACCTAAGTATAGGCCGGATGAAAATTATTTCATCTCGCCCGCCGCTGAAATCTGCACGAATATCCAATATGATTCAACCGGACAAGCGGACCGGCGAGTTCATTCCATCGTCGCGCTTTCTATGATCGCAGGTCCGTTTTGCGCATTACTACAGGAGCAGGACCATGGACTATGTGAAACTGGGCCGCACTGGCCTTGACGTGTCGCGGCTTTGCCTGGGTTGCATGAGCTACGGCGTATCTGAACGCGGCAACCATCCCTGGACGCTCAACGAGAGCGACTCGCGCCCGTTCATCAGGCAGGCGCTCGATCACGGCATCAACTTCTTCGATACCGCCAACGTCTATTCGGACGGCACGAGCGAAGAGATCGTCGGCCGTGCCTTGAAAGACTTCGCCAAACGTGACGAAATCGTGCTCGCCACCAAGGTCCACGGCCGCATGCATTCGGGCCCGAATGGTATGGGCCTGTCGCGCAAGGCGATCATGGCGGAAATCGATGCGAGCTTGCGGCGTCTTGGCACCGACTACGTGGACCTGTATCAGATCCACCGTTGGGACTACACGACGCCGATCGAAGAAACCATGGAAGCGCTGCACGATGTCGTCAAGGCGGGCAAGGCGCGTTATATCGGCGCGTCGTCCATGTATGCCTGGCAGTTCGCGAAGGCGCTGCATGTTGCCGAGCGCCACGGCTGGACCCGTTTCGTGACGATGCAGAACTACGTGAACCTGCTGTATCGCGAGGAAGAGCGCGAGATGCTGCCGCTTTGCGAGAGCGAAGGAATTGGAGTGATTCCGTGGAGTCCGCTCGCACGCGGACGGCTTACGCGCGACTGGAACGCCAGCAGCGCACGTTCGGAGACGGATGAATTCGGCCGCACGCTCTACGCACAGACGGAAGAGGCGGATCGCCGCATCGTCGAACGGGTCGGCCAGATCGGCGCCAACCGCGGCGTGCCGCGTGCCCAGGTGGCGCTGGCGTGGGTGCTGCACAAGAGCGTGATCAGCGCGCCCATCGTGGGTGCGACCAAGCCGCATCATCTCGACGATGCGGTCGCGGCGCTCTCGCTCAAGCTGACAGCAGAAGAAATCCAGCAACTCGAGGAGCTTTACGTGCCGCACGCAGTGACGGGTTTCAAATAAGCGCTACGCCACCCGCGGACGCGCCTCGCAGCGTTTCTGACCTTACCCCCGCTCGCTGCGCGGCACGTCCGGTTCGAAGAAGACCCAGCGCACCTGCGGAAAGGTGTCCTGCAAATCGGCTTCGATCACGTTGATCGCGTCGACCATGGCGCGGCCGCTCGCATACTCGACCATCTCCGCCTGTACGGCAACGACCACATCGCGGCCCCACTGCAGCGTGATCAGATTGATGATGCCGCGAATCTCGGCGCGCGCCCGCAGATGCGCCTCGATTGCGCGCCGTACTTCCGGGCTCGCCGATTCGCCCACGATCATCGATTTCACTTCGCGCGCAACCAGCCACGCAATCACCATCAGCAACACGCCGACGCCGATCGAGCCGAGCGCGTCGTACACCGGATTGCCGCTGATCATCGTCAGCAACACCGCAATGAATGCGATAGCGAGACCCGCCAGCGCAGCGATATCTTCGCCGGCCACCACCAGCAGATCGGATTCGCGCGTTTCGCGAAACCAGCGCCACATCGACTTGTCCGGATGCGTTTTGCGAATCTCCTTGATCGCCCCCATCAGCGACAACGTTTCGAGCACTACGGAGATGCCCAGCACCGCCAGGGCCACGTATGCATGCGACAGCGGCTCGCGTGCAAACAGGCGATGCACGCCCTCGTACACCGAAAACGCGCCGCCGACAAAGAACAGCAGCAACGCCACCAGCAGCGAATAGAAATTGATTTCGCGTCCGGCGCCCATCGGATGCAGCGGGCTGGGAGGCCTGCGCGCCTCGCTCAGACCGAACAGCAACAGCAGCTGATTGCCGCAGTCGGCGATCGAATGAATCGCTTCGGCGAACATCGAGCCGGACTGCGTAAAGAGCGCGGCGGCGAACTTGCACACTGCAATGCCGGTGTTCGCGGCGAGCGCGTAAAGGATGGCTTTCGGCGATTCTTCTTTCATCGTCGGAGGGGGCTTGTCGCTATTTCACGCCACCTCAACGCGCGGCGCGCCGTCGCGCATCTCGCCGATCACCGTCGCGCTATCGAAACCATCGGCGCGGAAAATCGCCAGCACTTCATCGACGGCATCGGGTGCGCAGGCCACCAGCAGGCCGCCTGAGGTCTGCGGATCGGTGAGCAGCGCACGCGCAATCTCAGGCAGGTCACGACCTAAGCCAACGCTCTCGCCATACGATGACCAGTTGCGCCCCGAGGCCCCTGTGACCACGCCCGCCGCCGCGAAGGCTTCGACGCCGGTGAGCCACGGCAGATCGGCGTAGCGCAGATGCGCACTCAGCCCCGCCCCGCGCGCCAGCTCGAGCGTATGGCCGAGCAGGCCGAAGCCCGTCACGTCGGTCAGCGCATGCACGCCCGGTAACCCGGCGAGTTCCGTGCCGGGACGATTGAGCTTGGTCGTGTTGGCGATCATCGCGGCATAGCCCGCGTCGTCGAGCTGGTTCTTCTTCAACGCCGCGGACAGCACGCCCACGCCGAGCGGCTTGCCGAGCACCAGCACGTCCCCCGCGCGCGCCCCCGCGTTGCGCTTGATGCGCTGCGGATGGACCAGACCAAGCGCTGCGAGACCGTAAATCGGCTCCACGGAATCGATCGAATGGCCGCCGGCCACCGGAATCCCCGCCTGGGCGCAAACGTCCTCGCCGCCACGCAGCACCGCTGCGATCACGTCGTGCGGCAACACGTTGATCGGCATGCCGACCAGCGCCAGCGCGAGAATCGGCTTGCCGCCCATTGCGTAGACGTCAGATAGCGCGTTGGTGGCGGCGATCCGGCCAAAGTCGTACGGGTCGTCGACGATCGGCATGAAGAAATCGGTAGTGGCGACGATCGCCTGCTCGTCGTTCAGGCGGTACACCGCTGCATCGTCGGCGGTCTCCGTGCCGACCAGCAAGTCAGGAAAAGCCGGCAACGGCACACTGCGCTTGAGCAGATCGGACAGCACGCCCGGTGCAATCTTGCAACCGCAGCCGCCGCCATGCGACAGGCTGGTGAGACGGGGTACAGCAGGATTCGAAGCAACGTGATCGGTCATGGCATGAACAAAGTGGAGGCACAATAGTTCGTATTATGGGCAATCCCGGCGGTATGCGTCCAACGGGCGCACAGCCACCCCGCGGTGACACCGCGGTGGCACCCACCTCTTTGTCCCTGCGCACGGTCCTTCAGGCCCGCTCCAGCGCCGCCATTTCGCGCACGATGACGAGCAGCATGGAGAGGCTCGCGCCGCCCGTCGCCCGCAGGTCGGCAAGCAGGCGCGTGTAGCGCTCGAGCGGAGCGGCACGCCGTTCACGCCATGCCTCGACCAGTTCATCCGGGGTCGACGATTCCCCTGCTCCGGTCAACGCGCTCGTCGTCAGTGCGCGCTTGAGGCGCGCCAGTTCAGCAAGCGCGGCGGCCCGCGCCAGCATGTCCCAATGCGTGGGGGTAGGCAGTGCATTCGCACGCTCGCCGATCCAGCCATAGTTGAGCTGCGTGCCGAGCGCGAAATAAACGCCCGCGACGAGCTCCAGACTACGGCTGCAAGTTGCGGCCACCTCGGCGATATCGAGCAGCGCCGCAGATATCTCGCCGCTCGCCACCCGCACCGCCAGCCCGCTATCGACGCCCGCATCCACCAGCACGCGTTGCCGCTCGGTGAGCGCATCGAGATCCGCGGCGGGCAGCAAGGTCGGCCACTGCGACGCGAGTCGTTGCGCAGCATCGCGGCAACGCGCGAGCAAATCGCCCACATCGCTCACGGCGCCGGACTGCAACTGCCGCAAGAACCATAACGCGGCCCGCTCGACGAGGCGCGCCACCTCGACGAACATGCGCGCCTGCACATCGTCGGCGACGCGATTGTCGAGCGCATCGATGCTGCGCCACACATCGTCCAGATCGAACACGTCACGCGCCATGATGCAGGCGCGCACGATCTCGCCCGGTTGCGCATCGGTCTCCTCCATCAGCCGATGCACGAACTCGCAACCCACCCGGTTCACGAGCGCGTTCGTCAGGTACGTCGCGAGGATCTCGCGCCGCAGCGGATGACGCTGCATCGGCTCACTGAAGCGAGTGCGTAGCGGCTTCGGGAAATATTCAATCAGCATGCCGCTCACCAACGGATCCTCCGGCATGGAGGACTCGAGCAACGCGTCGTACAGCCACATCTTGCTGTAGGCAAGCAGCACTGCACGTTCAGGCGAGGTCAGCCCCTGTCTGGCGGCCTGGCGTTCGGCGATTTCCTCATCGGTCGGCAAAAACTCGATGACCCGATTCAGGCGCCCTGCCCGTTCGAGCCAACGCATGAACCGCGTCTCCGCGTCGAACAACTCGACGCTGTAGCGCCCTGCGATCGACAACGCCTGGGTCTGATAGTAGTTGTCCTGCAGCACCAGCAGGCCGACCTCATTGGTCATATCGGCCAGCTGCGCGTTACGCTGCTTCTCGGTCATTTCACCGTCGGCGACTACCAGACCGAGCAGAATCTTGATGTTGACCTCGTGATCCGAACAGTCGACGCCAGCCGAGTTGTCAATGGCATCGGTGTTGATACGCCCGCCGCGCAGCGCGAATTCGATACGGCCCAAATGCGTGAGACCCAGATTGCCTCCTTCGGCCACCACCTTGCAGCGTAGATCCGCGCCGTTCACACGCACCGCTTCATTGGCGCGGTCACCGACCTGCGCATGTGTCTCGTGGCTCGCCTTCACGTAAGTGCCGATACCGCCGTTGTAGAGCAGATCCACAGGGGCTTGCAGAATCGCGCGGATCAGTTCGTTCGGCGCGAGCGCCGCCGCATTGATGCCCAACACCGCCTGCATCGCGGCGGACACCGGGATGGTCTTGGCGGTACGCGGAAACACGCCGCCGCCGGCCGAGATCAGCGCGGGATCGTAGTCGGCCCAACTGGAACGCTCAAGGAGAAAGATGCGCCCGCGCTCCGCCAGGCTGGCCGCGGGATCCGGATTCGGATCGAGAAAGATATGCCGGTGGTCGAACGCGGCAACCAGCCTGATATGCGGCGAGAGCAACATGCCATTGCCGAACACGTCGCCCGACATATCGCCGATACCGACCACGGTGAAATCGGTGGTTTGCGTATCCACGCCCATCTCGCGGAAATGCCGCTTCACCGACTCCCATGCGCCGCGTGCGGTAATGGCCATCTTCTTGTGGTCGTAGCCGACCGAGCCGCCCGAGGCGAACGCATCGCCGAGCCAGAAACCGTATTCCAGCGAGATGGCATTCGCGTAGTCGGAAAAGGTCGCAGTGCCCTTGTCGGCCGCGACCACCAGATAAGGATCGTCGGAGTCGTGCCGCACGACACCGGGCGGCGGCACGATTTCATTGCCGGCGAGATTGTCGGTCAGATCGAGCAGGCCGCGCAGGAAGGTCTGATAGCAGGCAACGCCTTCACGCATCCATGTTTCGCGATCGCCCGGCGGCGGCGGATTCTTCACCACAAAGCCACCCTTCGAGCCGACCGGCACGATCACCACGTTTTTCACCATCTGCGCTTTCATCAGGCCGAGCACTTCCGTACGGAAGTCCTCGCGCCGGTCCGACCAGCGCAGGCCGCCGCGCGCGACGCGTCCGCCGCGCAGATGCACGCCTTCGACACGTGGCGAATACACCCAGATCTCGAACATCGGCTTCGGTTCGGGCAAGCCAGGCACCCGCGCCGGATTGAACTTGAACGACAGGTAGGGCTTCGGACGTCCATCCTGATCCAGCCGGTAGTAATTGGTGCGCTCGGTGGCCTTGATGACGCCGAGAAACTGACGCAGGATGCGGTCCTCGTCGAGATTCGGCACCTGGTCGAGTGCCGTATCGATCCATTTGAGCAGTAGCTCGACCTGCGCGTCACGGGCGTCGCCCAGCACCGGATCGAGGCGCGCGACAAATAGTTCGACGAGCTTGCGCGCAATCGAGGGGTTGCCCGTCAGCGCGCGCTCGATATACGCGTCGCTAAAGGTCGAGCCGACCTGGCGCAGATACTTCGCATACGCCCTTAGAATCGTCACCTCGCGCGCGGCGAGTTGCGCACGCAAGACGAGACGGTTGAAGTCGTCGCTTTCGATCGCGCCGGTCCACACCTGTTCGAACGCGTCCTCAAAGAGGTTCTTCACGCGTTCAATGTCGAACTCGGTATCGTCCGCGAGTTCCAGTCCGAAATCGTGAATCCATGCAGGGGTCGCACCGAGCGCCTCGATCAGGTACGGCCGCTCTTCATCGACGCGCACGCCGAGATGCTCGAGCATCGGCAGGCTGCGCGACAACGCAATCGGCTGGCCGGCCCGATAGACCTTGAAGCGAAACGCGCGCGGCCCGGATTCGATGGGCCGGTACAGGTTCATCGCGATCCCCTCGCCGCCCTGCAACCGTTCGATCAACTCGATATCGCGCACCGCTGTGCGGGCCGGATAGTCGTCACGGTAGCCAGCAGGAAACGAATCGGCGTAATGCTGCAGCAGACGATTGCCCTGTTCTTCACCGAACGCATCGAGTAACGCATCGGCCAGGTCGTCCTGCCAGCGGCGCGACACCTGCACGAGGCGCGCTTCGAGTTCGCGCGTATCGACATCGGGCATCGCGCCAGGTTCTGCGCGGACGACGAAATGAATCCGCGCGAGCGCCGACTCCGACAACAGCGGCGTGAACTCCACACCCGTGCCGTTGAACGCATCCATCAACAGATTGGCGATGCGACGCCGCAGGTTCGTGTTGTACTTGTCGCGCGGCACGAACACCAGGCACGAAACGAAGCGGTCGAAACGGTCGCGTCGCACGAACAGGCGCGTGCGCTGATGCTCCTGCAGACGCAGCACGCCGAGCGCAATGTCGTATAGCTGATCTTCTTCAGCCTGAAAGAGCTCATCGCGCGGATAGGTTTCGAGTACCGTCACCAGCGATTTCGCCAGATGCCCCTTGGGCAGAAAACCCGCGCGCCGGACGATGTTCGCGCATTTGCGGCGCACGATCGGAATTTCCGCAGTCGACACGAGATAAGCGGTCGATGTATAGAGGCCGATAAAGCGCCGCTCGCCGATGATCTTGCCGTCCGCCCCCGTCAGCTTGAGGCCCACGTAGTCCAGATAGCCTGGGCGATGCACGGTGGCCCGCGAATTGGCTTTCGTCAGAAAAATCGGCGAGGCACCCGTAATAATCTGCGCGGCAGCGGCCGGCAAGGGCGTGACGTCGGCGGCGCCCAGGGGCCGCAGCGTATCGCGCAGAATGCCGAGGCCCGAGTCGGGCAGCGCGCGCAGCCCGAAGCCGACATCGTGCGTCACCAGTTCATAGTCGCGCTGACCGAGGAAGGTGAAATGGTTATCCACCATCCATTCGAGGAACGCGCGCGCCTCGGCGCCTTCCGCTCCGGTGTCGCGTGCCTTCATGTCCTTGATCGTGCTGCGCGCAATCTCGACGATGTTCGGCCAGTCCTCCACGGCCGCGCGCACGTCGCCTAACACTTTGGCGATATCGTCCCGGAGCGCGTCGAGCTTGGCGGCGTCGCCGCATCGGTCTACTTCGAAGTGGATGAACGAAGCCAGTTGCGATTGCGTGTCGCCCGCATCTTCCGCGCCCTGCCCCACCCGCACGATGCTGCCATCGGCTCCGCGCCAGATGCGAAACACCGGATGCACCACCGAGTGCAGCGCGAGCCCCAGCCGGTTGACCGCCATCGAGACCGAATCGACGAGGAACGGCATGTCGTCGTTGACGATCTCGATGACGGTATGGTCGGAATGCCAGCCGTGCTGCTCGAGAATCGGGTTATAGACGCGCAACCGTTCGCTGCCGGGGACGAAACGCTGCGCGGTCTGCCAGTGCGCCAGCGCCGCGCCGTACAGATCCGCAATCGAACGGCTTTGCAGATCGTCAGCGTCGACGAAATCGTAGTAGTGGCGCAGAAAAGGTTCGACGACGGCGAAAGCCGGCTCCGGCAATCGCCCCCGTGCGAATTCAACGACATCGTTTAGCAGGTGCGCGACAGATTGTTCGTTCTTCGCTTGCATGATCTCCTCCACAACGGGCGGCAATCGACTGCATCGTCGTCAGAATGGAATTATGCGCTCGATCGTTGAAAGTCAATGTGCGTCCGCACATTGATTGTTGGGCGGCATCCGTCGATGTGGTATCTGTCGCGCGGATTTATTCAAGGAACACATATTCAGCCAGATAGGGACTCCGCCCCTCCTGTCCTTCCTGGGTGCACGGCGCCGCCGGCGCGACGCCGCCGCGCGTGTCGAGCCGCTGCACATAGCGTACCGAAGCGAGCAAGCCAGGGCCGCCGGCGGGAGTGGCTTGCAGCAGCAGAAGCGCGATGCTGCCAGGCTGGTCGGTATTGGGCGCTTGCTGCAAGACCTTGCCGGTGATCTTGCTGCCGTCGGAGGCTTCCCACGAAGGTCCGGCACCGTGCTTGACGACCAGTTGGCCGGAAGCGTCATACAGGTCTGCGCTGGGCGCCTTGAAGGTCCACGACAACTGGTTGTTCGCATCGCGCTTGCAGACGTAGATCTGCGTACCGCTCGCCTTGAGTGCAGCGACCACATGGGTCGTTTCAGGCGGCGTAAGCGTGGCGGGAACCGCGGTTTGCGCCTGCGCGGTGCTCACCCACGCGGCAGTGCATGCGAGCGCAAGCGCTGCACCCGTGACGATAGGCGTGAGCGCACGGTGCGAAGCAAAACGTGAGTCCATGCGGCAATCTCCTCGTGGGTTCAAAACGTGCTTCCCGCGGCGTCAGCAACCTCCGGCAACCATGCGCCCACCGTCTCGCTGGTCCACACCGGATCGTCGTGCGGCAAATCATGGCCGGCCCAGCGATGCTGCACGTGCGCCGCGCCCCATGCCGCCGCCAGCTTCGCCGAGCACACCGGGTTCACCAGCCGGTCGTGCGCCGACGACAGGATCAGCGTCGCGCAACGCGGTACCGTATGGCCCGCACTAAAACGGGCCGCAGCCCATAACTGACGCCACGCATCGGCCCGGCTGACCGGCGCACTATCCCGGATCGCCACCCATGCAGCAAGATCATCCGCCTGCGCCTGCCGATCGTTACAGGTCAGCCGATGAATGCCGGCCTCGGCCTCGCGTGCGTCGCGCCAGCACGCCGCCACCCGCAGCAGTCCCGGCCACGCCTGTGGACGCAGGCGCTCCGGCGCGCTGCTGAACGGCCGCATGCTGGTATTGATGAGCACCAGCCGTTCGATCTCAGCGGGATACTGTTGCGCCCAGGCGGTCGCCACCATGCCTCCAAGCGACATCGCCAGCACCCGGTAAGGGCCCGGCACACTGCTTTGCATGACCGCGAGGCGCACGAACCCGACCATCTCGGCCACCTGGGCCGGCGCGCGCTGGTTCACCAGCGCGCCATTGCCAGGCAGATCGAGCTGCAGCAAGCTGTCGGTCTTCACGGCGTCATGCAGGATGGCCGGAAACCGGCCCCAGTGACGCGTTTCACGCGTGAGTCCACGCAACAGGATCCACGTACTCATGCACCCGCCATCCGGTACCAATGTTCGATCGCGTTATGCAACAGTTGCTGGCGCTGGCTGCCTTGCGGCAGCCAGCGCTGCGAGGCGAACGCGGCGCGCGTCAGGAAGTCGAGCAGGTTCGCATGGCGTCGCAACACACGCGCCGTGCGATGCGCCTTGACCGGATTGAACATGCCCTGCCGCGAAAACAGCTGCCGCGGGTTCTTCTTGATCCACAGCCATGAACCGAGTTCGAGTGTCATCGGCAGAAATACGTTCGGCGCCGGTGTGCGATCGTACGCGCAATCCCAGAGATCGCCGTGCAGCAAATATTGATGGCTCTGCGGTTCGAACGCATAGCCGTGATGCGGATGCGCGCGCTCGAACATCGTCTTTAACACGTACATCTCCGGCAGATGCGGCATCAGCTTGCGGGTGCGCGCATAGGGAAACCAGATGCTGTCGCGCCAGCCATAACCGGAGTGGCAATCGAGTGCGAAGCTGAGCGGTCGCGATGCAAGCTCGGTTTCGACCAGTTTCAGCAGCGCGGCGGCTTCGACCTCCATGGGTGCGCCGCGCCGGCCGCGATACCACGGCAACCACGCGCCGAGGCGCTGGCCGCCTGCCAGCAGCGGGACGCGTTCGTCGGCGTCCTGCGGCGCGTTGCGCATCAGGTCGACACCGTTCGGATTGGCGCGCGTGGCGGCCCACATGCCGCCCGGATTGCAGATCGGCATAAAGATCAGACGAATCGATTGCAGTTGCCGCACCAGCAGTTCGTCCCATTCGAGCCGCGAGAGCAGCGCCCGCATATAGTCGAGCACGAGTTGCGTCCCGATGCGCTCCAGCCCGTGAATGCCGCCGAAAAAGCCGATTGCCGGAGCCTGCGGATCGCTCGAACCGATGCTGGCGGTCAGGACCGGAAACGTCCTGCCATGCATGTGCGCTTCGCACTCCGTGCGGACCTCGAAGCTCGCGCGGCCGGCATCGAGAATCGACTTGAGATCCTCGTACTCCGCAAAGCTGTCGGGGAGAAAGCTGAGTGCCTGCATGGCGACGCCGAATGTGTTTGCAAGGTTATTGGGGACGGCACACGCGTTGTTTTCAGCAATATAGCCTGTTCGCGGCAAATATTAGATGACGATGCACGCGTCGCGCGTGCCGCGTCACGCCGCTGCCACATCACGGGGAATTCAAGGCGACGCGACCGCTGCGAACGGACTCGGCGTTGGCCTCGCGCGCGAGGCGTAGTCAGGTGAACTGCACAAGCGTGGCGTCGATCGCGTCTGCAAGGGTATTGAAGGCCGGCGCGATCTCCTCGTCCGGCACACAGGCATAGCCAATCAACAGACCCGACGGCGCGCGCGCCGGCTGCGCGTAATAGCCGGACAGCGCCCGCACGACGATATTGCGCTCCAGCGCCGCCGCCGCGACCGCGCGATCGTCCGATCCCTCGGGCAGTTGCATCACCACATGCAGGCCCGCATCGCCACCCACCGCAGGCACCGCATCGCCATAGCGGCGCACGGCCGCGTCGAGCACGGTCTGGCGGCGTTGACCGTAGAGCGTACGCATCTTGCGAATGTGCGAAGTGAAATGCCCTTCGGCGATGAACTCCGCGAGCACGGCCTGCTGCAACAGTTGCCCCTCGCGATACAGTTCGGCGCTGGCCGTAGCGAAACTCTCGGCGAGCGCCTCCGGCACCACGAGGTAGCCGATCCGCAAGCCCGGAAACAGCGTTTTGCCGAAGCTGCCGACGTAGATCACCTGCCCTGCCGTATCCAGCCCCTGCAACGACGCCAGCGGCCGGCTGCCGTAGCGAAACTCGCTGTCATAGTCGTCTTCGATGATCCAGCATTGATGCTGGCGGGCGTATTCGAGCAGCATGCGCCGGCGCGCGAGGCTCATCACCATGCCGAGCGGATACTGGTGCGAAGGCGTGACGAGCATCAGCTTGGGCGGCTGCGCGAGATCGTCGGGGCACGGGTTGATGCCTTCGTCGTCGACCGCGATCGGGCGCGATTGCAGGCCGGACACGTGCAGCACGCTGCGCACGCCCCAATAGCACGGGTCCTCGGTCCAGATGACGTCACCCGGGTCGGACAGCAAGCGCACGGCCAGATCGACCGACTGATGAATCCCGGTGGTGATGATGATCTGCTCCGGCGTGCAGCGCACCGAGCGCGAGGTGCGCAGATAGTCGGCGAGTGCGTGCCGCAGCAGCGCGAGACCGCCGCCCGGCGCATAGGTCAGCAAATCCGGCCGCAAGCGGCGCCAATACTTCGTATGCAGGCGGCTCCAGACCCGCGCCGGAAACTTCGAGACGTCCGGCACGCCTGGCATGAACGCACCCCACTGACGCTTCGACACGCCCGCTCCGGCGATCAGCCGCGCACCGCGCGTGGACAGCGCGCGCCCTGCGGACAGCGGCTGCGGCGCCGCGGCGGCCGGGGCAGCGTCGGGTGCGCCGACGATTTCGTCGGGGGCGCTGTCGGCGACAAAGGTGCCGCGGCCGGTCGTGGACGTGACATAGCCCTCCAGCGCCAGTTGCTCATAGACCTGCGTGACCGTGTTGCGTGCGATCCCCAGTTCGTTGGCGAGCAGGCGTGATGACGGCACCTTGCTGCCGGCCGGCAGTTCGCGCGACAGGATCGCCTGCTGCAGCAGCCGGTGCAGCTGACGGTAGATTGGCTGACCATTGCCCCGGTCGAGGCGCTGCGCCAGCCAGTCTGACAGAACGCTTGCACGCATGAAATGGCTCCTACATTTTTATTTAAATGGCTCTAAACGTGAGAGCCAAATCTCATTATAGTCGTTGCATGTGCCGCGCCGTGGGCGCAGTGTCTGCCAAACCGGGAGAAGGAGATGACGATGAAGAATGCCGATCTGAAGAGCCGCAAGGACGCTGCCACGCCACGGGGCGTCGGGGTGATGTGCGATTTCTACGCCGAGCGCGCGGAGAACGCTGAACTGTGGGACGTGGAGGGCCGGCGCTTCATTGACTTTGCAGCGGGGATTGCGGTGTGCAACACGGGCCATCGTCATCCGAAGATCGTCGCGGCGATTCGCGAGCAACTGGATCATTTCACGCACACCGCGTATCAGATCGTGCCCTACGAGTCGTACGTCTCGTTGGCTGAAAAGATCAACCAGCGTGCGCCGGGCGACTATCCGAAGAAGACGGCTTTCTTCACGACGGGCGCCGAGGCCGTTGAGAATGCGATCAAGATTGCGCGCGCCGCGACTGGGCGTCCGGGCGTAATTGCGTTCACGGGCGGCTTCCACGGCCGCACGATGATGGGCATGGCGCTCACTGGCAAGGTTGCGCCGTACAAACTCGGTTTTGGGCCGTTCCCGTCGGACGTGTTCCATGCGCCGTTCCCGAATCCGCTGCACGGCGTGACGACGGCGGATTCGCTGAAGGCGCTCGAGTTTCTGTTCAAGGCGGATGTCGATCCGAAGCGCGTTGCAGCGATTATTTTTGAACCGGTGCAAGGCGAAGGCGGTTTCTACCCGGCGCCGGCGGAGTTTGTTCGCGCGCTGCGCAAGCTGTGCAACGAGCATGGGATTTTGCTGATTGCCGACGAAGTGCAGACGGGTTTTGCGCGTACCGGCAAGCTGTTTGCGATGCATCACTACGACGTGGTGCCTGATTTGATGACGATCGCCAAGAGTCTGGCAGGCGGAATGCCGTTGTCGGGTGTGGTGGGGCGTGCGGAGATCATGGATGCGGCGGCGCCGGGCGGTTTGGGCGGGACGTACGCGGGCAATCCGCTGGCGGTGGCTTCGGCGCATGCGGTGCTCGATATCATCGACGAAGAGAAGCTTTGCGAGCGGGCTGTGGTGCTTGGCGATCGCCTGAAGGCCAAGCTCGTTGCGCTGCAAGGTGAGGTCGCGCAGATTGCCGACGTGCGCGGGCCGGGGGCGATGATTGCGGTTGAGTTCTGCAAGGCTGGGACGCATGAGCCGGATGTTGAGTTTACCAGGCGGGTGCAGGGCCGGGCGCTCGAGCGTGGGTTGTTGTTGCTCGTATGTGGGGTTTATTCGAACGTCGTTCGGTTCTTGTTTCCGCTCACTATTCAGGATGCTGTTTTTGATGAGGCTGTGGGTATTCTTGAGGATGTGATTAGGGAGGTTGTTGGGGTGGTGGTTTAAGGATCGCTTCTTTTTTTGCCTTGCTGGCGCCTTGGTTGTTGTTCCAGCAACCAAGGCGCCGCGCAGGCAAAAAGAAACCTCAATTTCTCAGGTAAAGACAAATGAACCAACCAGCATCGCAGATAACACTAAAAGACCCTTCCCTTCTAAAAACAAACTCCTACATAGCCGGCGAATGGCAACCCTCCGACGATGAAACAACATTAGAAGTCCGAAACCCCGCCACCGGCGCACTAATCGCCAAAATCCCCCGAATGGCCGCCCCGGAAACCCGCCGCGCCATCGAAGCGGCCAACAGATCCTGGCCAGCGTGGCGCGCCAAAACCGCCAAACAACGCTCGACCATCCTGCGCGCCTGGCACGACCTGATGCTAGCCAATGCCGACGACCTCGCCCTCATCCTGACCACGGAACAAGGCAAACCGTTGGCCGAAGCCAAAGGCGAAATCCTCTACGCCGCTTCGTTCCTCGAATGGTTCGCGGAAGAAGCCAAACGCGTCTACGGCGATACCATCCCCACGCCGGCCTCCGACAAACGCATCGTCGTCACCAAAGAACCCATCGGGGTCTGCGCAGCCATCACCCCCTGGAACTTCCCGGCCGCCATGATCACCCGCAAAGTCGGCCCCGCTCTGGCCGCCGGTTGCCCCATCATCGTCAAGCCCGCTGAAGCGACGCCGCTCTCCGCGCTCGCGCTCGCCGTACTTGCCGAGCGCGCCGGTGTGCCGCCCGGCGTCTTCAGCGTCGTCACCGGCGACCCGAAAGCCATCGGCGCCGAAATGACCAGCAACCCGATCGTGCGCAAACTGTCGTTCACGGGTTCGACCGCAGTCGGCCGCCTGCTGATGGCGCAGTGCGCACCAACGATCAAGAAAGTGTCGCTCGAACTCGGCGGCAATGCGCCCTTTATCGTCTTCGAAGACGCCGATCTCGATGCGGCCGTCGCCGGCGCCATCGCCTCGAAGTATCGCAATAGCGGGCAGACCTGCGTCTGCACCAACCGCTTCTATGTACATGACAAGGTCTACGACGCGTTCGCCGCCAAGCTTCGCGATGCCGTCGAACAGTTGAAGGTCGGCCGCGGCACCGATGAGGGTGTCACCCAGGGTCCGCTCATCAACGAAGCCGCCGTGCTGAAGGTCGAGTCGCATATCGAAGACGCCCTCGCCAAAGGCGCGCGCATCGTCACCGGCGGCAAACGCCACGCGCTCGGTCACGGCTTTTTCGAACCGACCGTTCTCGCCGATGTCACGCCTGCCATGAAGGTCGCTCGCGACGAAACGTTCGGCCCGCTCGCGCCGCTCTTCCGCTTCTCGTCGGACGAGGAAGTGATCCGCCTCGCCAACGATACCGAGTTCGGCCTCGCGTCGTATTTCTATAGCCGCGATATCGGCCGCGTGTGGCGCGTCGCCGAAGCGCTCGAATACGGCATGGTCGGCATCAACACCGGTCTTATCTCCAACGAAGTCGCCCCGTTCGGCGGCGTCAAGCAATCGGGGCTCGGACGCGAAGGCTCCCACTACGGTATCGACGACTATGTCGTGATCAAATATCTGTGCATCGGCGGCGTATGAGCCAATGATGCATGGGCGGTCATGCGCGATTTCGGCGTGACCGCTTCAGATCGGCAGGCGAGACGGCGGTAAATTCGCCTGCTGCCGTCGCACCTTGCAGCGTGCGGGGAGTGTTATGGAGTCCGGTACTTCTCAGCGAACTCGACCGCGGTGAGCTCGCGGAAGTCGGTCAGAGCCGCATCGATCTGCTCAGGGTTCCAGTCCCACCAGGCGATCTGCCGCAAGCGCTCCGACGTCTGCGCGTCAACGCGGAAGCGCAGCACGCGCGCCGGCACCCCCACAACAATCGCGAACGGCGGCACGTCTTTGGTCACGACGGCGCCCGAACCGACCGCTGCACCCGTGCCGATGGTCACGCCCGGCATGACGATGGCATCGTGCCCGATCCACACGTCGTGGCCGATCTCGACGCGGTCTTGCGCGCGCCACTGGAAAATGGCCGCGTCATCCTCAAGGGAGAGTCCGTACGAGCGCGAGCGATACGTAAAGTGATGAAGGGTCGCCCGCCATGAGGGATGGTTAGGCGGGTTGATGCGCACGCCCGTGGCGATGTTGGCGAACTTGCCGATGTGTGCGTGGGCGATCTGGTTGTCGCCCATCGCGTAGCCGTAGTCGCCGAGCACCGATTCGGCAACGTGGCTGCGCGGCCCGAGATAGGTGTAGCGCCCGAAGTCGCTCGCGCGAACCACTGCCGTTGGATGAATCTCAGGGTCTTCCGACAAGACGCGACCCAGCGTCCACGGGTCGACGCCAGTGCCATGATTGATCAGCATAAGAACTCGTGCAATTCGATGATGAAGTGACGGCGCCGGGCCGGCAGGTGTGCATTCGCCATGGCCGCATCAGGGATGCAGCCATGGCGGCATCCTCTGCCTCGTGCTCACATGACGAGGCGGCGCAGGTAAGCGGACACGCGCTCGGCGCAAGCAACCAGCACGAAGGTGGCGATCAACAGGAACGACACCGTCTGGTACTGGAACAGGTTCATCGCCGTCAGCAGCTGGAAACCGATCCCGCCCGCGCCCACAAAGCCGAGCACCAGCGAAGAGCGCAGGTTCTCGTCGAAGCGGAACAGCCCGATGCCGAGCAGCGACGGCAACACACCCGGCACCACCGCCTGGCTCAACACCTGCAGGCGGCCGGCACCTGTCAGCGTCAACGCCTCGACGGGGCCCATATCCATGTCTTCGATCACTTCCGCAAACAGCCGCCCCAGCATGCCGACCGAGTGCACTGCAAGCGCAAGCGCGCCCGGAAACGGCCCCAACCCCACCGCGGTGACGAACAACAGCGCCCACACCAGATCGGGGACCGCCCGGGTGACGCCGATCAGCGCACGCGAGGCGTAATACAGGGGCTTCGCCGGCGTGACATTCGCAGCGGCCAGGATCGACAGCGGGAATGCCAGCAGCACCCCGAACACCGTGCCGAAAATCGCCAGGTCGATCGTCTCGAGCACCGGCAACAGATTCGGCACGAACTGGTCGAACGCCGGCGGCATGGCGCGCGAAATAATGTCGGCCATGCCGTGGGCGCCCGTCACCAGATCTTGCGGACGGGCCTGAACCACGATCCACGCCTGCACGAACAGCGCAAGCGCGACAACGGCGGCCAACACCGTCCAGACCGAGCGCGCGGTCGGCGAGCCGGTGGGTACGCGCATTTCGAGAGCCTTGTTCATGCTGCTTCGTCCACACCATCGTCCACATAAAGGCGCGCGATCTGCTGACTGGAGACTGCCGAGGCCGGCTGCTCGAATTCCAGCAGCCCGCGGCGCAGGCCGACCAGCCGGTCGGCATAGCGCGTCGCCAGTTCGGGCTGGTGCAGGACGCATACCACCGCGAGGCCGTCTTCGGTGGCGAGGCGGCGCAACAGTCGCATGACCTCGTCGGCGGCTTCGGGGTCCAGGCTGGCAACTGGTTCGTCCGCAAGCAAGACGTGTGGACGTTGCGCCAACGCACGGGCAACTGCCACACGCTGCGCCTGTCCGCCCGAGAGCGTGCCGGCGCGCTGGCCAGCCAGATGCAACAGGCCGACTTCGTCCAGATAGGCACGTGCCGGTTCGATTTCGTCACGTGGCAGGCGTCCAAGTGCGGTCGCCAGCGTCCGGTGCCGGCCCAGCGCGCCGCAGCAGACGTTCGCCAGCACACTGCGCCGTTTGACCAGATTGGCGTTCTGCGAAATCAGCGCGAGCGGCAGACGCGCTTCGCGCAGGGCTTTGCCCGAGAGCCTCGCCAGATCGCGTCCGGCGACCTCGACCGAGCCCGCTGTTGGCCGGTTCAATCCAACCACGCATTTCATGAAGGTCGACTTGCCGCTGCCGTTGCTGCCCAGCACGACGACCATCTCGCCGGCATTGACCGACACATTGAAATCGCGCAGCGCCGTATGACCGTTCGCATAGCACATCGTCAGATCACGGACGGCTAACTTCATACCGGGTGCGAGCATGGTGCGCGGCGCTGTCGCGCGTGTGCCGGACCCGGCGGCCGCGAATGCGCCCGCCGGGTCCAGTGGGAGATCACCGGATGCGCTGAACTGGGTATTCACAGTTTTGCCAGGTCGATGTGCAGTGTGGAGACCAGATCGCGAATCTGGTTGTAAGCGGCATCCGTTTGCGGCACGGTCCTCAGTTCCGGATTTTCGTTCGACGCCAGGAATTTCTGATCGGCCTCCGGCAATTGATGCAGGTCAAGCGAACTCAGCACGCTAGCCAGACGAGCCTTGAAATCAGCCGGCAAGTCGCCGCGCACCGCCAGCGGATCGAGCGGAATCGGCTCCGATTGCCACAGCGTCACGTAGGCCGCCGGGTCGTACTCGTTATGCAGCTTGGCGCTGGAGATTTCTTCGCTGTTCAGCTCACCCGCGTCGACCTTGTGGTTGCGCAGCGCCTCGAACGATGCCGTGTGGCTGCCCGCGTAAATCGCCTTCACGCCCTTGTCGGGATCCACGCCGTTCTTGCTCAGACCATAGGCGGGAAACAGATGGCCGGACGTCGAAGCCGGATCGGCGTAAGCGAACGAATGACCGTTGGTGTCGGTCAGCGTCTTGATGCCCGAGCCGGGCCACGTAACGATGGAGGCGTAGTAAGTGGCCGGCTTGCCTTGTTCGCCCGCAAACGTGGCAACAGCCTCGGCGTGCGCAACCTGATGGGCGAGTACGTAGCCAAGCGGGCCGAATTGGCCGAATTCGAGCTTGTTGTTACGCATCGCCTCGATCTCGGCGTTGTAGCTCGTTGCGACGTAGAGCTGCACCGTGCAGCCGAGCTTGTCGCCGATCATCTTGGCGAGATCCGTATAAACCGGCAGCATGCGCTGCGCCGATTCGTACGGCTCGACGCCAAAGCGAACCACGCCGTTGTTGGGACAGGCACCGGCTGCATGTGCCGCACCGGAGACGAGACCCGTAGCCATCGCCACGGCGGCAAACACTTTGGACAACTTCATATCTTCCCCAAGTTATATTAAACGTGTATCGAGCGACTCGACGACGAACTCCGGACCTCGTGCCTGCCTCCTCGGCAGGTGGCCAGCACGGCTCCACTATGCAATCTGACTCATTCTAGAAATCTGATGTGACACATCGGTGTACGTATAGAGACGTCTAGATGAATTTGCTGTGATGCCACCTGACTGCGGACGCATATGCAATCAAACGCCACAGACGGGTTGCGTGCCTAGACGATGCGCTCCCCTGCCCGCCAGGTCGCGCGGGGCACCGGCAGCGCATCGTGCATCGTCACACGCACGAAGTCGGCCCGCAGCCCGGGGGCGATCGCGCCGCGGTCGTGCAGTCCTGCCGCGCGGGCAGGCTCGGCGGAGACCGTCGCCATCGCACGCGGCAGCGTCCAGCCGGCCTTGTCGACCAGTTCGAACGCCGCGCTCAGCAGACTCGAGGGCACATAGTCCGACGAAAGAATATCGAGCAGTCCGGCCCGCGCGAGTTCGAGAGCGGAGACGTTGCCCGAGTGCGAGCCGCCCCGCACGACGTTCGGCGCACCCATGATGGTCGCAATACCGTGTTCGCGCGCTGCCTGTGCGGCGACGCGGGTGGTCGGAAATTCAGCCAGCACGATTCCTTCGGCCGACGCCTGCTGAATGTGCTCGACCACCGTGTCGTCGTGGCTCGCCACCGGCACGCCGAGTGCCACGCAGCGCGCGACGATCTCGCGGCGGTGCTGATCGGCATAGCGCCCCTGCCCGTCTGAAAGTTCGGCAATCACGGCAGCGAAGTGTTCGTCGGTCAGCTTGCCATGCCGTTCCTGAAAGCGGCGCCATTGGTCCCGATCCTGCCATTGCCGTTGCCCTGGCGTGTGATCCATCACCGAAACGAGCCGCAACAACGGATGCGCGTATAGCGAGTCGAACACGTCGACGACGTCGGGCGCGGCGATCTCGCAACGCAGATGCAGGAAATGCTCGGCACGCAGCAGCTGGCACCCGGAAAGGCGCTTGAGTGCTTCCGTGCACTGCGTTTGCAGATCGCGATTGTGGATGTCCACGTCTGAGCGCGCGCCGATCCTGAGCGAATCGAAGACCGTCGTGATGCCGGCCGCGGCCACTTGCGCATCGTGAATCACGAACGCGGCATCGATATTCCACCGCACGCCCGGACGCGGCGCGAGGTGCTTCTCGAGATTGTCCGTGTGCAGTTCGATCAGGCCCGGCAACAGATAGTCGCCGTCCCAGTCGACGGCCTCACGCGCGGACGTGCTGCCTCGCTCCACGTCGTGGATGAGGCCATCCTCAACACGCACGGATCCAATGAATTCTTCGTCTCGCGTCACGATGCGAGCGTTCCTGATGAACATCGACATGCTCCATTTGTATGCGGGCTTCGGCGCAGCGCGTGGGTACTTCCCATTCATCCGTCTAAACGTCTAGACGTTTATCGGCACACTATTCCGTCTGCGGCACGCGCGATCCCGTTCATATTTCCATCACGGCTCGCGCCCGACACTGCATGACGGGGTCTTCATTTGAACCGATGGGGATGACAAATCCGTGACACCGGCCGGCAACGCTACCGACTATCGCCGACTTTCTCCTCAAACGTGGGGCGGGCGCGCTTCCATCGCCTCACGCTCTGCCCGCTTCGCTTTTCCCACTTCGCTTTGGCCACATGAGGCACCTGCAAACCCGCCGCGCGCTGCGCCATCGCACGTCTGCCTTCCCGCCAGGAAGCACCCGGTCCACTCGCGCCCACTAAACATGCATGCCATATTCGTCTAATAATCAGGCCACGCCGAATGCTTCGAGAGGCAACGCAGACGCGGGCGTGCCGTTCGGTCAGGGCGATCTTTATCAGCGGCCCTTGCGGGCAAAAACGGCTGGCAGAAAGACATGAGGCCGGGCAGTCCGCGCATCCGTGAGGCGGGGACTGCATCGCGAGGGACGGTCCAGCTTACCAACATGGACTCCCCCGCGCCCCGTTACAACCTGTTAAGCGGCTTCTCGCATGCCCTTACTGAACGGTAATGGTTTCCTTCATATTCGGGTGTATGCCGCAGAAGATCTTATAGACGCCCGGTTTATCGAACTTGTACTGAAAGGTGTCGTTCTGGTCGAGAGCGCCGGAGCGGAACAGGCCGGTATCGCTGACAACAACATGGGGTTCGCCATCAAGATTCTTCCATGTCACGGTCGAGCCTGCCTTGACGGTGAGCGACATCGGCGTGAACATGAAATTCTTGATCGCGACTGCGTTCGACGCCTGCGCTTGCGCAACGGAAAAGTTGGCCAATCCCGCCATCAGCATCGCGCTCCCCAGGGAAACAATGCAGGCTTTTCGAATAGTATTCCTAATCATGATTGATGTCCTCTTGTGTAGTAATGGCAGGTCGGTTCAGGCCAGCGTCGTATCCGACAGCGTCGCCTTGAGCGGGTGGCGCATGACCTTGATGCTGGTCACGCCGAGCATCTTCGGCAACTGGTCGCTCGCCACCGTCAAGGGCATGGGTCCGGGTCCGTTGCCGGCGGTCGGTTGCGGATAGGCTGTCGAGCGCGCTGTATGGAAGGTAATGTTGCCCTCCACCTTCGACACGATCTGGTGGATATGGCCGTTCAGGACAGTAACCGAACCGAAGCGCTTCAGATAGCTCATGGCCTGGCCCGCGTCGCCGGTACCCCACCCCCACGGCTCATAGATCGTCCACATGGGCATATGCGCAAAGACGACGATTGGCGTACTGGACGAGCGGCCCTTCAGATCGCTCTCCAGCCAGGCAAGCTGGTCGTCGCCCAGGCCACCCAGGCCGTTCGGCTTGAAGTGCATCACGTTGACGAGGCCGATGAAATGCACGCCGTGATGATCGAAGCTGTAATAGCCCTTATTGTCAGACGCTTGTCCAAAACGGTTGAAGTACTCGGTCCCAGGGCCATCCGTGACGTCGTGCTCGCCGGGCACGGTATGCAACTCGGTGATGTTCAGGCCCGACATCAGTTGCGCCGCGAGATCGAACTGCTCCGGCTTCGAAAGATGCGTGATATCGCCCGTGTGAATCGTCAGCGCAGGCTTGACCGGCATGGCGTTGACGAAGTCGATGGTCTGCTTGAGCGTGCCCGCCACGTCCGGATTGGCCTCCTTGTTAAAGCCAATGTGCGTGTCGCTGATCTGCAGAAACAGCGGCACTCCAGCAGTCGTGGCGGAATCCTTCGAGCCGGCGGCAAGAGCCAACTCCACCGGCGTCAGAATGCCGCCGGCAAGGACAAACACCGTGCCCACGCCGCCGAAGGCGAGGCACTTCAACGCGCCGCGGCGCGACGGATCGGATGGATGATCTGACGACATGTTGACCTCTCGATTAAAGTTCAGGCGGTAAGCCGCTGGCTCATCCGGCGGGCCGCCTGACTGGATTCGAGAAGTAGACTGCGGTGTCGTGCGGTTTATTCCGGGATTCGTAACTGTTTAAAAACCGCGCACCGGCCGCTACGAAGCCGGATGCGCGCGCAGGTTCGTGATAAAGCCATTCAGTTCGGTTTCACCGGCATCGGTAATCGCCCAGTAATTCATCCCTGCGGCACTCCAGCGAGCGAGGTGGTAGCCCTGCCGTTCTTCAATATGCGGCGTAGCGCCCGCGTCGTTGCCCGGCCAGACATAAAGATTGATCGGGTGCAGCTTGTAGCGGTACACCATGACGGCGACCGAGCGCCCGTTCAGGTAATCCAGCCGGCCGCCCACCAGCGGATAGCCCTGTTGCGCCAGATCGACCACCGGCGGCGCAAAGTCGAGTTTGCCGTCGAACCAGGGCTTGACCGTATGCTTGTCGGTCGAAATCACGTCGTAGAGATGGTTGAACTGCAACGAGCGGACATGGCTATCCACGAGTTCCTGACTCAGACGCGTCTCGCTCGACGGCACCGAGAGGTACAGCCCCGCGCTCCAGGTCAGCGCGACCACACTCATCACCATCGCGCCCACCGGCGCCCATCCGAGCGAGCCGCTACCGCTGCCGCCTCCGAATCCACCGGAGCCACCGAAGCCACCGAACCGCCCGCCCAGCCGTTGCCACAGCGAGCGCCGCCCCGGCAGCGAAGCCCGGATGCGTTTGACCAGCTCCGCCGGCGCGTCCACGCGCAAATCCGCCTGCCTGAGTTGCGCGCTGACCTGGCGCTGCTGCTCGTAGGCCCGCTTACATTCCTTGCAACCGGCCAGATGGCGCTCGAATTCGAGCGCCTCGGACAGGCTCAGCTCCTCGTCGATATAGCCGGGCAGAAGTTCAAACGCCTGTTCGTGATCCATCACGCCTCCTGATCCGTCGGTGCGAGCAACGCCGCGAGTTGCTGGCGGCCGCGCCCGAGGCGAGACATCACCGTGCCCATCGGAATACCCACGATGACGGCGATTTCCTTGTACGACAACTCTTCCAGCTCCCGCAGCACCACAACCTCCCGGTATTCCAGACGCAAACTCCGCAACGCCTTGTGCACCCGCTTCTGACTCTGGCTGCGAATCAGCATTGCTTCCGGGCCGTCGTCATGCCCGGCGGTACTCGTCTCGAGGCTATGCATGTCTTCCTCGAACTCCGTGGTTTCGGCCGCGTGGCCCCGGTTCTGCTGATGCCACGTGTAAAAGGTGTTGCGCACGATGCTCAATAACCAGGCGCGCGCATCCTCACCGCGAAATCCGCCAAAAAACCGGAACGCGCGAAGGTACGCCTCCTGGACCACGTCCTGGGCGTCCTGGTCGTTATGCGTCAGCCAACGCGCAACATTGAAGGCCGAATTCATGTGAGGCAATACGAGCGTCTCGAAGCGCTTCGCGATGATTGGATCGGCCATTGTGAAATCCCTGCGATAACCCGTATCCGCGACCGACATTAAACAGACTGCCGGCATGTCATTTTTATTCCCGGACGGTCGGAATGGACCCGTACCACCCCGGCGTGCCCAGCGGCTGTCATGCGGCCGGCACATCTGTGCAGAGAACGCCGTGGGGGAAACCCTCAACCGACGAGTGATTCCAGAGGCATTGTATCCGCGTTAAGGGTCTTAACAAGACGCCCGCCGTCGACAGCACGCTGGAGTTTAAGGCGCGGCCAAAACCTTGGGTTGAAGACACAGGAATATCCGCTGACGAAGCAGCGTCTCGCTAGCGCCTGTCACACAACCGTCGCGGGAGTCTGGCTACTGCAAACCGTCCTGCGCCGCCTCCAGCTCGCATCGTGCCAGTGACCTGTTTGAACTGTGGCCGCTACGCAAGCTCCGCCACCTGATCCGCGTGATACGACGAGCGTACCAACGGCCCCGCCACAACCTCCCGGAAGCCCATCCGCAGTCCTTGCTCGCGCATTTCAGCAAACGTCTGCGGCGCCACATACCGCCGCACCGGCAGATGAAACCGTGACGGAGCGAGATATTGGCCTATGGTCAGCACGTCGACCTGATGGGCGCGCAGATCGCGCATCGTGCCAAGCAGTTCGTCATCCGTTTCGCCAAGGCCCACCATCAAGCCGGATTTGGTCACCACCGAGCCGTTGACGCGTTTGACACGCGCCAGCAGCTCCAGCGAGCCACCGTAGTCCGCACCGGGCCGCGCTGCCCGGTACAGCGAAGGCACGGTCTCGATGTTGTGATTGAACACATCGGGCCACGCGCAGGCCAACTCTGTCAGCGCACGCTCGATACGGCCACGAAAATCGGGCGTCAGCACTTCGACGCGAATACCCGGCACGCGCTCGCGCAGCAAAGCGATGCAACGCGCAAAGTGGGCGGCGCCGCCGTCGCGCAGATCGTCGCGATCAACCGACGTGATGACGACGTAGCGCAAGCCCAGCGCCGCGACCGCATCGGCGAGCCGCTCCGGTTCATGGGGGTCCAGCGCATCGGGGCGTCCGTGCGCGACGTCGCAAAACGCGCAGCGCCGTGTACAGATGCCCCCCATGATCATGAACGTCGCGGTACGCTGCGCGAAGCACTCGCCGATGTTCGGGCACATCGCCTCCTCGCATACCGAATGCAAGCGGTGCTCGCGCAGGATCGCCGCCATGGAGGCCACTGTCTCGCTCATCATCGGCCTCGCGTGCAGCCACGGCGGCTTGGGCAAACCGTCGCCGGCCGCCGGCACGATCTTCACCGGAATCCGCGCGAGCTTGTCACGGCTGCGCAGACCGTGCTGACCGAGCGCCGTGACACTGTCGCCATGAAGTGCGGCGTCCATGGCTAGCCTCCGAGGAAATCGTTGAGCACGCGATTCACCTCCGATGCCGCCTCCATCTGCACCATGTGCCCTTTGCCTTCGATCACATGCACGCGGATGTTCCCCGCCAGGCCCTGTGCGTGACTCGCCGGAATGATCTGGTCCTGCGCGCCCCAGATCACTAACGTGCGCGGCGCGAGCGTCGCCAGCCGGTCACGGTAGAGCCGGCGTTGCGTGTGGCCGTCGAAGGCGGACGACGCGATCTTCTGCAAGGTCTCGTTGACGCCCTCCAGCCGCTTGTACTTGACGATGTCCTCGATCAACTGGCGCGTCACGAGCGAGGGATCCGCGAACAGTTTCGTCAGACTCGGTTTCAGCGTGTTGCGGCTGCTGCCTGCAACAAAGCCGTCGATATAGTCGCGGTTGATCTGCTCCCCAAGACCCGCCGCCGCGATCAGCGACAATGACGCCACCCGCTGCGGCGCCTGGTCCGCCACCGCCATCGCGACCAGACTGCCCATCGAATGTCCGATGAGATGCGCCCGCTCGACGCCGCGATCGTCAAGGAACGCGATCACGCTCGCCGCCAGTTCATCGACATCGCCGGTCTCGACTGCCTTGCCGGACTCGCCGTGGCCCGGCAAATCCAGCGCCCACACGGCACGATGCGCGGCGAGATCGGCGTGATTGAAGAGCCAGTTGTTCAGATCGCCACCGAAACCGTGGATCAGCACCGCAGGTGTGCCGCCGTCGCCGATCTTCAGATAGCGCACGGTACGCCCGCCGATCTGCGCCTTCTCGGGTTGCGGCCCCGCGTCGGCCGTGTCGGCGCTCGGCGGGACGAAGTCGCGCTGGAACGCTTCGACTGCCAGATCGATCTCCGCATCCGGCGTCTCCACATCCGCCACCACGCCGAGCAGCGCACCGATCGGCAGCGTATCGCCCTGCTGCGCGACCTGCCTGCGCAAAGTCCCGTCGAACGCGCATTCGACGCCGGACGAAATCTTGTCCGTCTCGACGTCGAGCACTTCGTCTCCCTTGCCGACCTTCTCACCCACGGCCCTGAGCCACCCGTTGACCTGCCCTTGCTCCATCGAGAGGCCCCATTTGGGCATCGTAATCATATGAATCGGCATTGCTCAGCTCCTCACTTTCAGTACGGCTGCGGCGATCTTGTCGGCCGACGGGATATACATGTCCTCGAGGACACCCGAAAACGGCGCGGGCGTATGTGGCGCGGTGACGAGTTCGATCGGCGCCTTCAGCGAATGAAATGCACGTTGTGCAATCAACGCGGCGATATCGGTCGCCATCGAGCAACGGGGATTCGCCTCGTCGACCACCACCACGCGCCCGGTCCGTTCGGCGCTCTCGAGGATCGTCTCTTCATCGAGCGGCGACGTGGTGCGCAGATCGATCACTTCTACCTGGATGCCGTTCCTGGCGAGTTTCTCTGCGGCGTCCGTGGCGAAGTGCACCATGCGTCCATAGGTCACGATGGTGACGTCGTCCCCCTCACGCACCACGCTCGCCTCGCCGAACGGAATCGCATACGACTCTTCCGGCACATCCCCTTCGCGGCCATACAGCAACTTGTGCTCGCAGAAAATCACCGGATCGTTGTCGCGAATCGCCTGAATCAGCAGGCCCTTTGCGTCATACGGCGTCGACGGACACACCACTTTCAGCCCGGGTATATGAGTGAAGAGCGACGTCAGCATCTGCGAATGCTGGGCCGCTGCACGCAGGCCCGCGCCCTGCATCGCGCGGATCACCACTGGTGTGACTGCCTTGCCGCCGAACATGTACCGAAACTTGGCGGCCTGGTTGAAGATCTGATCGAAGCACACACCCATGAAGTCGATGAACATCAACTCCGCCACCGGACGCATCCCGCAAGCGGCCGCCCCCACCGCTGCACCGATATAGCCACCTTCCGAGAGCGGCGTATCGAGCACACGCCCCGGATACTTGTGAAACAGCCCCTTCGTTACACCGAGCACGCCGCCCCATGCGTCCTGTTCGCCGGGCGAACCCGCACCGCCCGCGTTGTCCTCGCCCATCACGATGACGCTTTCGTCGCGCGCCATCTCCTGACTCAGCGCTTCGTTGATCGCCTGAGAAAATGTGATCTTCCGTGCCATGTCTGTCTCCTGTCGACCAGAGTTAGCGCTTTAGCGCTCACTTTGGTCCCATGCAAGTTGATTGCTGAATCGGTTAGGTTTGCAGCGCGCGTTACGGGTAGGACACGTAGACGTCGGTGAGCAGGTCCTCGGCGGTCGGCAGCGGCGCCGCCTTCGCCTCGTTCACTGCGTCGTCGATCAACTGCTTGACCTTGGCATCGATGCCGCGCAACTCACTGGACGTAAGCATCTCCGCGCGCACCACACGTTCCTCGAAACGCTTCAGGCAATCCTTCTCGTCACGCAGCTTCTGTACCTCGCCGGGCGCGCGATAGGTTTGCGCATCGCCTTCGAAATGGCCGAAATAGCGTGAGAATTTCACTTCGACGAGCGTCGGGCCGCCGCCGTTGCGCGCGCGTTCAATGGCTTCGCCGAGCGCCTCGTGCACTGCGAAGAAATCGAAACCGTCGACGATCACGCCCGGCATGCCGAAGCCGCTCGCGCGGTCGGCGATGTTGTCGGTCGCCACCGACCAGGTCGACGAGGTGGCCTCTGCATAGCCGTTGTTCTCCGCCACGAAGATGGCCGGCAAGCGCCACACCGAAGCGAGATTCATCGATTCGAAGATCACACCCTGGTTCGACGCGCCGTCGCCGAAAAAGCACACGCCGACGCCACCGCTTTTCTTGTACTTGGCGGCAAGCGCCGCGCCGCAGATCAGCGGGCCGCCCGCGCCGACAATCCCGTTTGCGCCGAGCATCCCCTTTGACAGATCGGCGATGTGCATCGAGCCGCCCTTGCCGTGGCATACGCCGGTTTTGCGGCCGTAGATTTCGGCCATCATGCCGCGCACGTCGACGCCCTTCGCGATGCAATGGCCGTGACCGCGGTGCGTGGTCGCAACATAGTCCGCCACGTTCAGATGCAACATCGTGCCCACCGCCGACGCCTCTTCGCCTGCATACAGGTGCACGAATCCTGGAATCTCGCCGGTGGCGAATTCGATGTGCAGACGCTCCTCGAACTCGCGGATGGTGCGCATCATCCGGTACGCCTCCAGCAGCTTTTCCTTGCTCAACTGACTCGAAACCGTCATGGTGTGTCTCCTTGAAATGAATCAAATGCACTGCCTGCTTCAATGAACGTCCCGCAACGGTTGGGGCGTTGCTGACGCTGACTGCCTGCCATCTGCTACCTGCCTCGTCTTGCCGCCGCTTGCACCTCAGCAGACGTGTTGTAGACCGCCTCGCGCATCAACTGATGCGAGGCCGAATAACGCAGCGTGCGTTCGACGTCGACCGTGAGTGGCCCGCTCCAATCGAGCGAAATCTCGTAACGATCGTCGCGTTCAAGTTCAATTTCACGTTCGCCGTCGAAGGCGAGCGTGCCGTGCCCGGTATGAAGCGGCATCCACTGGCCGACTTCGAAGCGCTCGCAGGTACGCATCGTCACCTGTTCGACGCGGCCAGGCGCGATGGGTGCAACGAGCGGCACCCCCGCCTCGCCGTTAAATGCGAAACACAGATGCAAGCCATGCGATGCGGTGCGTTCCACCGGCGCCCAAGCGCCGCCGATCGACGAGAGTCCGATGCCGTCCGGCGCGGCGAACGTGAGAAAGAGGGTTTCGATATCCGCCGGTTCCGATACCGCTCGTGCCCCCACAAAGCGTTGCCGGCTCACGCACACGTCGACCAGCGCAATTTCCTCGCGGCCGCAATTCGGCCCCGCCACGCAGCGGACCACGAGACGTTTGTTGCGCGTCAACGCAACCTCAGCCGGCACCGCGCCGGAAGCGACCAGCGCGCCGGCGAGGCCCGCGACGGTTGCCTCGCGCAGATCGGGAAACGCGTTGTTGGTGCCGGTGGAAAGGGTCAGCAAGGGCACCTCGCCGCAGTGCGCCGCCACGGCGCGATGCGTGCCGTCGCCGCCCAGCACGGCAATGAGTCCGACGCCCTCGCGTACCATGGCGGCAACGCCGGCATGGGTATCTGCGACGCTGTCGGTAATCGGCTGATCGATGAATTCGACCTCGGGCCAACGTTGCGGCTCGACAATCGCCGCATGCGTGTCGAGCGCGCGCAGCAGCAACGCGGCGACGCCGGTGCGATCCCGCAACGTCAGCACTCGCTCGACGCCGAGCGCGCCCAAACCCGCGAGCAGGCGCACGACCATGTTGGCTTTTTCTGAAGTCGGAAACACCGACGCGTGGCTGGTGAGACGGCGAATGTCGCGCCCCGATGCGGGATTCGCAATCACGCCGACGGTGATGGGCGATGGCACTGTCCTGTCTCCTGTCCGCACGCTCGGCGGATGTTTTTGATAAAGCGCTAAAAACCGCTGCGCTTCGTGATGACAAGACCACTGCAAAGGCTGTGCCAAAATGCCTGCGTCAGCATGCAAAGCAACGAAAACCGCTTGTTTAAAGGGGTTCAGCGCAACAACCGGCCGCTCACTACGCGAGACGCACCGCATTGCCAAACGCGTGAGACGTCGCACGCGCACGTCTCGCGATACAGACCACGTCTCAGAGACTTGCGCCAAACAGACGCACAGCCCCGCCGTATGGGGCTCTGCGCGCAATCGCAGCCATCTCGCAGGCACTTGAGACAAACGTCTCACGCGTCTCGCATGCTGCATTGCAGTGTGATTGCGTACGACAGATGTGCTACAAGAACAGCCTGAACTCACCGCATTATTCGACGGGAGCCGGCCATGCCCTACGTCTCTCAAACCCAGCACGTCGACCGGGTGCGCGGCGCCATTGAAGGGCGGCTGCCCGCGCCCGCCGGTTCGCCGCGTCTCGTGTCGTCATGGCAGCGCTCGTTCGAGGAATACCGGCTCGACCCTGGCTCCGCAATTGGACCGCGCGTACTCACCTCCGCCGAACTGCGCGAAGTGCAAGGCAAGGAAGAAGCGTTTCTGCGCGCCTCGGGGCAATGCCTGTCACGCCTGCACGACATGATTCGCGTGGCCGACTATTGCGTGATGCTGACCGACGCGCACGGCGTGACCATCGACTACCGGATCGACCGCGACCGCCGCAGCGATTTCAAGCATGCGGGGCTGTACATCGGTTCCTGCTGGTCGGAGCGCGAGGAAGGCACCTGTGGTGTAGCCAACGTATTGACCGATCTGGCGCCAATCACCGTGCACAAGACCGATCATTTTCGCGCGGCGTTCACCACTCTCACCTGCAGCGCAGCGCCGATCTTTGCGCCGACCGGAGAGATGATCGGCGTACTCGACGCATCGGCGGTGCAGTCGCCGGATAACCGCGACAGCCAGCGTCTCGTGTTTCAACTGGTGCGTCAAAGTGCGGGTCTGATCGAAGACGGCTATTTCCTGAACCAGACCACTCAACACTGGATTCTGTTTGGCCATGCGAGCCGCAACTTCGTCGAGGCGCAACCGGAAGTACTGATCGCCTTCGACGAATGCGGCAATCTCGTCGCGGCCAATCGCAAGGCGCACGAATGCATTCCGGGGTTGAACGGTCCACGTCACATCGACGAAGTGTTCGATACCTCGGACGTGCATCTGCATGACGTTGCGCGCACTGATGCGATTATCGGACTGCGCCTGCGCGCCACCGGCGCGACGCTGCATGCACGGATCCGCGCACCGCTCAGGCGGGCGGCGCGCAGCAGCGCTGCGGCTGGCACGCCGCGCGAAAACCACGCGGACAGCAGTCTCGGCGCAATCAGCCGCTTCCTGCACAGCGCGGACACGCGAATCGCGCAGAATGCGCAGGTGGCATTGCGCGTCGCCGGCAAGCGACTGCCCATCCTGATCCTCGGCGAAACCGGCGTCGGCAAGGAAGTGTTCGCGCGCGCCGTCCATGAGTCGGGCGCGCGGCGCGCCCGGCCGTTCGTCGCGGTGAATTGCGGGGCGATTCCGGAATCGCTGATCGAAAGCGAGCTGTTCGGCTACGCACCGGGCGCGTTCACCGGCGCACGCAATCGCGGTGCGCGCGGCAAGATCGCGCTCGCGCACACCGGCACCCTGTTTCTCGATGAAATCGGCGACATGCCGCTCAATCTGCAAACGCGCCTCTTGCGCATATTGGCGGAAGGCGAAGTCGTGCCGCTCGGCGGCGATGCGCCCGTGCGCGTGGATATCGACGTGATCTGCGCCACTCACCGCGACCTTGCGCAGATGGTCGCAGAAGGCGCGTTCCGCGAGGATCTGTACTACCGGTTAAGCGGTGCGACGCTCGAGATGCCGCCATTGCGCGAGCGCGCGGACGTCCGCGATGTAATTGACGCGGTGTTCGACGAGGAAGCGCAAACAGCCGGCCATGTGCTGACGCTCGATGCTCAGCTTGCGGCTCGCTTATGTGAATTCGCCTGGCCCGGCAACATTCGCCAGTTGCGCAACGTATTGCGCTATGCGTGTGCGTTGTGCGATTCGACGCGGGTCGAACTGCGCCACGTGTCGCCGGATATCGCTGCCTTGCTGACACCCAACAGCAGCAGCCAGCCGGCGCTTTACGATGAGACGCTCGATGAACGCACGCGGATTGTCGAAGCCCTCACACGGCATCAATGGCGGCCGAACGCGGCGGCCGTTGCGCTCGGCATCTCGCGCGCCACCTTGTACCGTCGTATCGCCAAACTGCGGATCGTAGGACCGCACCGCACGTAACACCAACACCGCCCTGGCTGCTTCGCGCGCATGGGCTTCCTGTCATGCGGCATTGAGCCGCGCGATCCGCCTGGCAAGCTGCCGCAGACGTTCGCGCAACTCAGGCAGCTCCAGCACCTCGACATACGCGGCAAGACCCAGCAATTGCTCGGCGGCGTAGTCGGTCTGTTCGACCGGCAGGGTGACGCGCAGCGCGACGCTGGAGCGGAAGAGTGCCTGGTCACTAACGCACGTGGTGCGAGAGCACGTCTCGTCTCGCACCACTCCGGGTACACTCAAGCGGTGGACACTTATGAGCTGGCGGTGTGAGCCGCTTTCTTTTGCCTACTTTTCTTTGCGACCGGCAAAGAAAAGTAGGTGCCGCCCCGCACAGGGGGCAACGCTAATCAACCAATAGGAATGCAAGGAAAGGCCAACAACCAAAGAAAATCAAACCCTCTCAATAGCAACAGCAATCCCCTGCCCCACCCCAATACACATCGTACACAACGCAAACCTCCCCTGCGTCCGCAGCAACTGATACATCGCGGTAGTAACAAGCCGCGCCCCACTCATCCCCAGCGGATGCCCCAACGCAATAGCCCCCCCATTGGGATTGACCCGCACATCATCATCGGCAACACCCAGTGCCCGCAACACAGCCAGCCCCTGCGACGCAAACGCCTCATTCAACTCAATGACATCGAACTGACCGATATCCATATTCAGCCGCGCCAGCAACTTCTGCGTAGCAGGCGCCGGCCCGATCCCCATCACACGCGGCGCAACGCCTGCAGTGGCGATGCCAAGCACACGTGCCCGCGGCGTCAAACCAAAACGCCTGGCCGTTGCTTCATTCGCGAGCAGCAGCGCAGCAGCGCCATCGTTCACACCCGACGCATTACCCGCCGTCACCGTGCCGTCCGGACGCACCACGCCCTTCAGTTTGGCCAGTGTCTCAAGACTGGTTTCGCGTGGATGTTCGTCTTGCGACACCACCAGCGCATCGCCCTTCTTCTGCGGAATCGTCACGGAGACGATTTCCTGCGCGAGCGTGCCGTCGCGTTGCGCACGCGCCGCCTTCTGCTGGCTGCGCAATGCAAACGCATCCTGATCCGCACGGCTCACGTTGTAGTCGGTCGCGACGTTTTCACCGGTTTCCGGCATCGAGTCCACACCATACAACTGCTTCATCAGCGGGTTGACGAAGCGCCAGCCGATCGTCGTATCGTAGATGTCGGCCTGGCGCGAAAACGCGCTGGTCGCCTTGCCCATCACGAAGGGCGCACGGCTCATGCTTTCCACGCCACCCGCCACCATTAACGCGGCCTCGCCGGATTTGATCGCACGCGCGGCAATACCGACCGCATCCATGCCCGACCCGCACAAACGATTGACCGTGGAGCCCGGCACGCCCTGCGGCAAGCCCGCAAGCAGCAACGACATGCGTGCGACGTTGCGGTTGTCCTCGCCGGCCTGGTTCGCGCAGCCGTAAATGACGTCGTCGATGGCGTTCCAGTCGACTTCCTTGTTGCGCTCCATCAGCGCCTTGAGCGGCACCGCGCCCAGATCGTCGGCCCGCACCGACGACAATGAACCCGCGTAGCGGCCGATCGGCGTGCGAATCGCGTCGCACAGGAAAGCTTCAGTCATGTGATGTCTCCAGTTGGATGCTGCACCGCTTGCACGGCCGCTTGAACCTCTGCCCGAAGCGCGGCTTGCACCGCTGCATAAGCCGGCGCGCAGCCGCTACATCGCGCAGACCGGCTGCGTGTCCTGACACGCGGCCGCAGCGAGCGGAAAGGATCTCAGGACTGAGCGCCACGATGCCGCCGCGCAGTCCGTCCAGCCCAATTCAGAATAGCAGTGAATGGTTTCAGCTGATTCAAAATTGTTCTATATACGAACAATAGATCGGATATCGAACATTCAGCCTCGATGATAGGCGTGGGCTGGAAACTGTGTCAAGCATGCGTGGCCGCCGCCAGGGAATACCAGCAGGAAGAAGCAGGTTGCCGGGATGCGGGGCAAGAGCGCGATTGCGCGGCTGCGCGCCTCGCCGGCGCCCGCGCAAAGCGTGGCCGCCGGCGAAAAGGGGCAAACAAAGGGGCAAACATCTGAAGAAACTGCGCACACCGGAGTTAGCGAACGTGGGTATGCTCGTCTTCGATGCAACTGCGGATCACATCCGCAAAGCTGCGCTCGCCTGCGAGGCCGAGCTGTTCCGCACGCACGGTATCCCAGCGGCCCGGCCAACTGCCGACAATCTTCTCGATGCGCGGGTCCGCCTGCCACTCAATGCGCTTGACCACCTCGTCGCCCGCCACTTCGCGCAGCGCGGCGACCATTTCGTCGACGCTGACCGAGATGCCCGGCAGATTCAGCACGCGCTGGTTGCCAAGGGCGGCGGCATCGATTTCGAGGCCGGCAATCAGGCACGCAATCGCCTTGCGCGGCGACAGCAGCCACAGGCGCGTACTGCCCGCCACTGGACAGATCGCCGCCTCGCCGTTCAGCGGCTCGCGAATGATGCCGCTCGCAAACGACGATGCCGCCGCATTCGGCTTACCTGGGCGCACGCTGATGGTGGGCAGCCGCAGCACGCGGCCGTCGACGAAGCCGCGCCGCGTATAGTCGTTCAGCAGTAGCTCAGCGATGGCCTTCTGCGTGCCGTAGGAGGATTGCGGGTTCAACGCGGTGTCGTTGCGCACGACCTCCGGCATCTCGCCGCCATAGACCGCGACCGAGCTGGTGAACACGACGCGTGGCCGATGCCCGCGCAACCGGCAAGTCTCGAGCAGCAGACGCGAGGCATCGAGATTGATGCGCATGCCGAGATCGAAATCCGCTTCGGCCTGGCCGCTGACAATCGCAGCCAGATGGAAGATCGCTGACGTCTCATCGTCGATCAGTTGCTCGAGCACGGTGCGCTCGGCGATATCGCCCACCTCGGCGCGAACGCGGCTGTCATCGAAGCCGGTGGCGCGGACCACATCCAGCAGCACGAGTTCGGTAATCGGCTGCGGCTGGCCGTCCGGTCCTTTCAGCTCGCCGCGGGCCAGCAGTTCGCGTGCAAGACGCTGGCCGAGAAATCCCGCGCCTCCGGTGATAAGTACTTTGATGGTGTCCGTGGTCCTTGATCGTGGTCGGTCATGCCTGGTCGTGTCTGCTCAACCCTAACCATGCCTACATAGTCCCAAACATCCCCTGGCGTCCCTGATTCAAGCGTCATTGCGCAGATACGGCTTAAGCCAGCCCAATCCCGCCGAAGTACCCGCACGCGGCCGGTATTCGCAACCGATCCAGCCGTCATAGCCCAGCCTGTCGATCAGCTCGAACAGATACGGATAATTCAGTTCGCCGATATCCGGCTCGTGGCGCTCGGGCACGCCGGCAATCTGGATATGCCCGATGCCCGCCATATCGCGTTTCAGTTTGACCGCCAGATCGCCCTCGACAATCTGGCAGTGATAGCAGTCGAACTGTACTTTCAGATTCGGCGCGCCTACTTCCGCGCAGATCGCCTGCGCGTCGTCCTGGCGATTGAGAAAAAAGCCCGGAATATCGCGTGTATTGATCGGCTCGATCACGATCGTGATGCCCTCGGCGTGCGCCGTCTTCGCCGCATACGCGAGGTTCTGCAAATAGACCTCACGATGACGCTCGCGCGATTGTCCGGCCGCAATCAGGCCGGCCATCACGTGCAGCTTGCGATTGCCGAGCACCCGCGCGTAATCGAGCGCCGTATCGATGCTGCGGCGGAATTCGTCCTCGCGGCCCGGCAGCGACGCGATACCGCGCTCGCCCCCCGCCCAGTCGCCCGGCGGCGCATTGAAGAGCGCCTGCGTGAGACCGTGCCCGGCGAGCTGCGCTTGCAGAGCGGCAGCCGGAAAGTCGTAGGGAAACAGGAACTCCACGGCCTTGAAGCCGTCTTGCGCCGCAGCGGCAAAACGGTCGAGGAAGCCGTGTTCGTTGTACATCATCGTCAGGTTGGCAGCGAAGCGTGGCATTGCAGCAACTCCTTTTAAACGGTTGAATTGCCGGGCACCCTGCACACCCGGCAGACAGGCAAATGCGTCCCTATCGGTTCACGAGCTTCGCCGGGGTGAACCATACGGCAAGCGCGCCGATTACCAGCATGCCGGCCAGCACATACATGCCAGACTGGGTGCTGTGCGTCAGGTCTTTCAGATAGCCGATCATGTATGGGCTCGCGAAACCGGCGAGATTGCCGATCGAATTGATGATGGCGATGCCGGCTGCGGCCGTGGCGCCCGACATGAACGCCGTCGGCAGCGACCAGAACAGTGGCGCGCAGGTCAACACGCCCGCCGCCGCGAGCGACAGGAACGCGATGGACACCACGGTATTGTGCGCAAACGAGGCCGCCACCGTAAAGCCGATCGCCCCGCACACTGCAGGCACGATCAGATGCCAGCGGCGCTCGCGCCGCTTGTCCGCACTGTGGCCCATGATGTTCATGACGACAATCGCGCACAGGAACGGAATCGCACTCAGCAAGCCGATTTCGAACGAACCCGTCACGCCCGTCGATTTGACGAGCGTAGGCATCCAGAACGTCAAGCCATATTGACCGGTGACAAAGGCAAAGTAGATCAGCGACATCCACCACGTGCGCGGATCGCGGAACACCGCGCCGACCGAATGCGACGGGGTCTTTTCCTGCGGCTGCGCGGCGATGTCATCGGCCAGCAGGCGCTTTTCGCGCTCTGAGAGCCATTTGGCGCCAGCAATGCCGTTGTCGAGGTAAAGGATCGTCGCAATGCCGATCGCGATGGCGGGGACCGCCTCGATCACAAACATCCACTGCCAGCCGGCGAAACCCCGATTGCCATGAAACGATTGCATGATCCAGCCGGATAGCGGGTTGCCGAAAATGCCCGACACCGGAATCGCCGACATGAACACAGCGATGATCTTCGCCCGCCGGTACGACGGAAACCAGTACGTCAGGTACAGGATCACCCCGGGATAGAAGCCAGCCTCGGCCAGACCGAGCAGAAAACGCAGGAGGTAGAACTGCCCGGGCGACTTGACGAACACAAACAGCGCCGACAGGAGTCCCCACGTGACCATGATCCGTGCAATCCAGATGCGCGCGCCGAGCTTGTGCATCAGAATGTTGCTCGGCAGTTCGAACAGGAAGTAACCGATAAAGAACACGCCGGCGCCAAGGCCAAATACCGTCTCGCTGAAGGCGAGATCCGTCGACATCTGCAACTTTGCGAAGCCGACGTTGACCCGGTCGAGATACGCGACCACGTAGCACAGCATCAGAAACGGCACGATGCGCCAGAACACTTTCTTATAGGTACGTTCGATTTCAGCAGTGCCAGGTTGTCCGGTGGCCTGAGCAGCGAGACCATCGGGACGGGTGGAAGCCGCCTGGTAAGAACTCATGCGTTGTCTCCTTTGATATGTGGCCAGCGACGGTATGCCTGCGGCAGCCATCCGGCCTTATGGGTACCGGTCTTACTGCGACGCCCTGGTGCGACGCCTTGCTTGCCGCGTCACAGCTGGCCGGCTTTGCCTGTGCTTTACTTCCCGCTTTACTTCCCGCTTTGCTTCCCGCGTTACTTCCATTACCAGCGCGCCCCAAATACGCTGCGTAATTCTTCGAGCGCCGCAGCGTCGAGCGGTGCGGGACGCGGGTTCGTCATCAGCCACAGGCGCGCGGTTTCCTCCAGTTCTTCCAGTGCGTACGACGCCTGCGCCACCGAGCGCTCCCACACCACAGGGCCAAGCCGCTCCAGCAGCACGCCGCGCACCGTGTCCGCCAGCGCGGCGATCTGTTCGGCTACCTGGGGATCGCCTGGCCGCCGGTAGCGAATCAGCGGAATGTGGCCCACTTTCATCACGTAGTACGGCGTGATCGGCGGCAGCACGTCGGCATCGCTCCACACACCTGCCAGGGTCAGTGCGACCAGATGCGTCGAATGGGTATGCACGATGCCGCGTGCTTGCGCGTTACGTGCGTAGATGCCCCGATGCAGCGCCAACGTCTTCGATGGCTTGCCGCCGGACACGGTGTTGCCCGCCAGATCGACCTTGGCAATCCCAGCCGGATCGAGACGGCCGAGGCAGGCGTCGGTCGGCGTGATCAGCCAGCCGTCATCAAGGCGCGCACTGATGTTGCCCGCGGTGCCCACCGTATAGCCGCGCTGATACAGGCTCGCGCCGGTGGCGCAGATTTCCTCGCGGACCCTGGCTTCATTGCTGAGGTGGATCGCAACTGTCATGATGCCGCTCCGTCGAGATGGCGCAGCGCCTTGGCAAAAAAGTCGGTCGTGCCGAAGTTGCCGGACTTGAGCGCAAGCGCCAGTGGCGCATCGCCCGTGGTCGCGGTGGCCGGCACGCCCGGATCGATCTGCGCGCCGATGCGCAACGTATGCACCTCGAGCGCCTGAACCACGGCACCCGAGGTTTCGCCGCCCGCGACCACGAATTTGCGCACGCCCAGTTCGCGCAAGCCGCGCGCGATCGATGCCAGCGTGTCTTCGACCAGATGTCCTGCTTGGTCGACGCCGAGTGCGCGTTGCACCGCCTTCACTTCGTCGGGCGTCGCGGTGGCATAAATCAACACCGGCTGGCTCACGCCGAAGTGCTCACGAGCAAATGCGAGCGCCTGTTCGACCACCGGCTCGCCCCGCGCTGCCGCAAGCGGATCGATGCGGAACGCGGGCCGTGACTCGCGCCACGCCGCCACCTGCGCATTCGTCGCTTTCGATGCACTGCCCGCCAGCACGGCCGACAAGCCCTCGATATGCGGCAACTGCCCCGCGTCTTCGGTCCCGGCAAGCAACCTGGCCCGGCGGAAATTCGCCGGCAAGCCGAGCGCGATACCTGAACCGCCCGTAATCAGCTTGAGATCGGTACAGGCCTCACCAAGCGTGTAGAGATCCGCGTCGGATAGCGCATCCGCAATCGCCATGCGCACGCCGTCGCTGCGCAACGCGTCGAACGACTTGCGCACCGCCGCCACGCCCTGCGCCACCTGGTCGTAACGCACGAGCCCGACCTTCGATGGCGTCTGCCGCTGCAGCACACGCACGAGGTTCGCATCGGTCATCGGCGTGAGCGGATGGTTCTCCATGCCGGACTCATTGAGCAACACGTCGCCAACGAACAGATGCCCGCGAAAGATCGTGCGTCCGTTTTCGGGGAATGCCGGACAGGCAATCGTAAAGGCTTGAGCAGGTATCTCCGGTTCGTCAGCAGAGGCAAAGCCCGCGCCAGAACCAGAACCAGCGCCAGAAAGTGCATCGAGCAACGCATCGGTCACCGGACCGATGTTGCCGGCATCCGTAGAATCGAACGTCGAACAGTATTTGAAGAAGAACTGGCGGCACCCTTGCGCGCGCAACCAGTCGAGTGCGGCGAGCGATTGCGCGACCGCGTCGGCCGCCGGGATCGTGCGCGATTTCAGCGCGACCACGAGGGCATCGGCTTCGACCGGTTCATCCGACTGCGGCACGCCGATGGTCTGAACCGTGCGCATGCCGCCGCGCACCAGCATGTTGGCGAGATCCGTCGCACCGGTGAAATCGTCGGCGATGCAGCCCAGCAACGGCCGTGGCGATAAAGTCATCATGGGGGGCTCTTCTCCGGCTACGACTTGGCGACCGGCACATCGATGCCGGGGAAAATCTTGATCACGGCCGAATCGTCCTCACCGCCATGCCCGGCCGACGACGCCATCATGAACATCTGATGCGCGGCCGCCGACAGCGGCAAGGGAAATTTCGAGCGGCGCGCGGTATCGAGCACGAGGCCGAGATCCTTGACGAAGATATCGACCGCCGACAGCGGCGTGTAATCGCCGTTGAGGATGTGCGGCACGCGGTTTTCGAACATCCACGAATTACCTGCACTGTGCGTGATCACGTCGTAGAGCGCTTCGGCGTCGACGCCCTCGCGCAAGCCCAGCGCCATCGCTTCCGCGGCGGCGGCAATATGCACGCCCGCGAGCAACTGGTTGATGATCTTCACTTTCGAGCCGATGCCATGCACGTCGCCCAGCCGGTAAACCTTGCCGGCAATCGCGGCCAGCACGTCCTCGCACGCACCATACGCGGCGGCGGGACCGGAGGTCATCATCGTCATCTCACCGGAGGCGGCACGCGCCGCGCCGCCCGAGACCGGCGCATCGAGCATGTGCAATCCAGCGGCCTCGACGCGCTTGCCAAGTTCGATGGCGAACTCGGGTGAGACCGTCGCACTCGCGATCACCACGCCGCCCGGTTTCATGCTGGCCACCGCGCCCTGCGCGCCGAACAGCACCGCTTCAGTCTGCGCCGCGTTGACCACCAGCGTGATCACCACCTCGCATTGCGCGCCCAGTTCGGCCGGACTCGCACAGGCGATGCCACCGTCCGCGGCGAAGCTCTCCAGCAAGGCGCTGCGCAGATCGCACGCGTGCACCCGAAAACCGGCCCGCAACAGCGAACGGGCAACGCCCAGCCCCATTGCACCGAGGCCTATGACTCCGACATTTCTGGACATGCTTTACTCCGGATTGAATACGCAGGGTTCAACGTTGCCGCCGCGCGGGCCCACCGCGGCACAGGCTTAGCAAATGCCGGCTTCCGCCAGACGGCGCGCGGCGTTGTACATGTGGGTGCGGGCGGCGTTGCGCGCCGCCATGGGATCGCCCGCGCGGATCGCGGCGACAATCGCCGCATGCTCATCGCGGACCTGGCGCGAAAAGTCCTCGCGCAGCGCCTCATTGCGGCGCGTGACGACGGTGCCGGCTTCGAGATACTGGTTCAGGAACGCAAGGGTCTTAAGGAAATACGGATTGCCGGTGGCCACGGCAATCGCGCGATGGAAGGCCACGTCCTCGGCGACACCGTCGTTGCCCTCGGCTACCGCCTCGTCGATCTTCACGAGCGCGGCGTCGATCGACATCATGTCCGCATCGCTGCGCCGCATGGCCGCCTCGGAGGCCACTTCGGCTTCGATCGCCCGGCGCAGCGCAAGGATCTGCAGCACCGAGCCGGCTTCGACCGCTTCCGCGTAGTCGATGCGCAGCGGCCGGATCGCGCCGTGCGCCGCGATGAACACCCCGCTGCCCTGTCGCGGTTCCACCACGCCTTCGTTCTTCAGGCGCGAAATCGCCTCGCGAATCACCGTGCGGCTTACGCCGAATTGCTCGGCCAGCACGGCTTCGGTCGGCAGCTTGCCGCCGCGCGCAAAGGTGCCCTTGTCGATCTGCTTGAGCAACTGCTGGGCGACTGTGTCGCTGAGTGCCCGGGCCGGAATTTTATCGAACATGTTGCTCTCGATTGATCATGTGATCGGGTCATCATACAAATTTTGGCTACGCCGTGCATCCACGAAAACCCTGATCTCGCCGCCCGCATGACAGCGTGCGCGACAAGTCGCGCAAATTCGGCGAGGTTGGCGAAATGCAAGGCATAAGCTATCTTCACGGCTTTCCGCGCGCCCGCGCGCAGGCTGGGCAAGCTCGCCGCACGCCGTGCTTCGCGGCGCATGCCGGCGGCACGCCCCGTTACCCCCTGTATTCCTGAAGAGGCCCATGAGCAAAGCCCCACAAGCGTCTCCTGCCAATCCGGTCATCGCCGCCGACGCGCCGGACAAACCGGGCGACTCGTATGTGCAGTCGTTCGCGCGTGGCCTCGCCGTCATCCGTGCATTCAACGCAGAACGGCCCGAACAGACGCTGACCGACGTCGCCGCCGTGACCGGCCTCACGCGCGCGGGGGCGCGGCGCATTCTGCTGACCTTGCAGACCCTGGGCTATGTCGAAACGGAAGGACGCCTGTTCCGCCTCACCCCGAAAATTCTCGATCTCGGCTTCGCCTATCTGACCTCGATGCCGTTCTGGAATCTCGCCGAACCGGTGATGGAGGAGCTCTCAGCGCAAGTCCACGAAAGCTGCTCGGCGGCCGTGCTGGACCGCACCGAGATCGTCTATGTGCTGCGCGTGCCGACTCACAAGATCATGACGATCAATCTGTCGATCGGCAGCCGCCTGCCGGCGTATTGCACGTCAATGGGCCGTGTGCTGCTGGCCGCGCTGGATGAGGAGACGCTCGATGCCACGCTCGGCTCTACGCCCTTGTATGCCCACACGCCGCGAACCATCACCGATAAGGAAGAGCTGAAGAAGGTGATTGCCCAGGTACGCCGCCAGGGCTGGGCGATCGTCGATCAGGAGCTGGAAGGCGGTTTGATTTCGCTGTCCGCACCAATTCGCAACCGGCAAGGCCGCGTGATTGCCGCGATGAATATCAGCGGCAATGCGCAGCGCAATTCGGCCAAGCAGATGGTGAAGGCGTTTCTGGAGCCGCTGCAGCAGGCCGCGCAGAATGTGTCGGATCTGGTGGCGCGGCGCGGCTAAAGGAGCGAATGCGGGAGCGAATTCGCTGTCCTGACCTGCTGGAAGCGGCGCACTGCCGCAAACCCCTCAGAGCCCGTATGCCGCCGCGCCGCGCACCACTTCGACGAAGGCGCGGCCTGCGTCTTCGAGCGCGCCGGAGTTGTCGATAGTGGTCAGGCGCACCCCATGGGGCAGCGAGAACGGCGCGCGGCGCGCGAGCCGCGCGGCCACCTGCTCCGCATTCTCGCGAGCGCGCGCCCCCAGACGTGCCTCGAGCACATGAGGCGCTGCGTCGATGAGCACCACGTCCGTCGCCGGATAGCGTGCCAGCGTGTGCTGCACATGCTGGCGCGAGCCGTTGATCACGACCGTGCAGCCGCGCGCGAGCCACGCGTCGAGTTCGATGCCGATGCCGTAGCACAGCCCGTGGCTCGACCATTCGAGCGCAAAGAGGCCGAGTGCGGAGCGCGACTCGAATTCTTCGAGGGTGAGCGCAACGTGCTCCTCGCCATTGCCGCTAGGCCGCGTGATGTAGCGATGCGCAAACAGGATAGGTTCGCTCTTGACGCGATGACGGGCAAAACCGAGCAGCGAATCCTTGCCCGCACCCGACGGACCCATCACGTAGATCAAACGGCCATTCATTGCTTCTCCACTTCATCGTTCTGAAACGGCAGGCGCTGCCACAGCACGAAAGGCTCGCCAGGCGCGGGTTCGACAAACAGTGCTGCACTGTCGATAACCAGCGGGCCGAGCTGGGGAATCCGCCCCTGCCACCACGCAACCAGCGCCGCGCGCTCATCTGCTGCGTCGAGCGAACTGGATAGCGTCATGTGAAAACGAAACTCGTCGAACACGTACGGATAACCCCATTCGACGAGCAAAGCGCGCTGGCGTTCCGTCAGCGGCGCGGCGAGACGGCGTGCCAGATCCGCGGCAGACACCTGCGCGCGCAACCCGCCAAGCGTGCGCAGCGCGCCGGACGCGAGCGCACGCATGCCGGCTTCGCCGTCGGGCGTCGCGGGCCGCAGGGCGACGAAATCGCCAAGCGTCGCCGCTTCGACCGGCAACACAAAGCGCCGTTGCGCTTGGGCCCAACGGCGCGCATCGTCCAGCACGTCGCGCGGGCTCACGCCGTCAGCAAGACGAAAGGGAGCCACCAGCGTGCCATGCCAGCCGTAGCGCCGCGGCGCCTGCGTCAGTTCGCTCACCGCACGGGCGAGCGTGCCGGGCTGCGGCGGCGTGCAGGTGACGCCGCTCTCCACGTCCCAGCCCAGCCATTCGGACCCGGCCTGCCACCAGCCGGAGGCCCGCGACGGCGCGTAATACACCGCAAATCGCGCCTCGGCGGACCAGTCAGCGGCTTCATCGGCCACCCAGGTCGCCGTGCTCATAGGTCGTTTTCCACCATCAACTGCACGCGATCCGCAGCGAAGTGCGTCACGCCGTATTTGATCGGCGTGCCTTCCAGATCGACGTCGACGTTTTCTACCCACAGCACCGGCTGCTGCCGGTTGATGTTGAGCCTGCGCGCCACCTCCGGCTCGGGCAGCACGCTGCCAATGCGGCTCCATTTGCGCAGATAGTCGTTCACGCCGAATTCGGCCATCGCCTTGGTGATCCCGCCGGTGCGCTCGAGCACCTCGGGCAGGTCCGCGAAACGCACCGCCGGATACCAGTTGCGCGCAAAGGTCAGCGGCACGCCGTCGGATTCGTGCAACGTTTCGATCCGGTAGACCGGCGCACCGGCGCGCAGGCCCAGCGCCTTCGCGGCGTTAGGCTCAGCCTTCACGCGCGCCGCCGACAGCATCGCGCCGCTCGCCGCGTGATGCTGCTGGCGAAGATTCTCGGTAAAACGCGTACGGCGGCCGATCGTATAGTCGATCGCGCCAGGCTGCACGAACGTGCCGCGCCCCTGCTCCACGCTGACGAGCCCAAGGGCCGCGAGCCCCAGCATGGCACGCCGCACGGTATGGCGGTTGACGTCGAAGCGCTTGGCCAACTCTCCCTCGCTCGGCAGACGCCCGTCTTCGCCGAAGCCGCTGGCCGCGATCTCGGCAGCGAGAATCTGCTCGATCTGCCGCCACACGGCAACGCCCGCGCCACGTTCGAGCTGCGTGCCCGGCATGGCGGTATCGTTCGATGTCATGGTGCTGTCATTCCCTTCAGTTCAAATATTCGTTGTGTCGTGCATTGTAGTGCGCGAGCCGTGATGGAAATATGAAAACACGGACACGCCACGAGCACAACTGTTTTACTTCTAAACGTCTAGACGTTTAGATGAATAGATGGTCAAATGATGACTCGCTGCATCAACAGGAACCCCGATGAGTGCCTCCTCCGCCCCGCCTTCCTCCGCCATGCGGCGCGCATGGATGGCCGTGCTTGCGCACACGCCGCGCGCCGAACTTGAAGCTGCGCTGAGCCACGCGCTCGATGGCGCAGTCCCGCCTGAATTCGACTGGCTGCGGCCGCCCGAAACCGGGCTCGCGATGGTGCGCGGCCGCATCGGCGGCAGCGGCGACGCCTTCAATCTCGGCGAAGCCACTGTCACCCGCGCCACGCTGCGCCTGCGCAAGCCGGCCGGGCACGCGCCGGTTGGCGTGGCCTGCCATCTGGGCCGCGACCGCCGCCGCGCGGAACTCGCCGCGCTCGCCGATGCGCTGCTGCAGTTGCCGGAGCAGCATGCGCGCCTGCATGGGCAACTGATCGAACCGCTTGCCGCACAACTGGCGCAACAGCGTGCAGCACGCCGCCACGAGGTTGCGTCGACACGCGTGGAATTCTTCACGATGGTACGGGGCGACTGATGGACAACGCGATGAATCCTTCACAGATTGCCCTCTCCGCGCTCACGCCGGGCTTCGCCGACCCGGTCCACGATACGCAAGCGGTGTTCCGCACGCTGCTCGATACGCTGTCGCGACCGGGCACGGTGGGCGTCGTCGAGAACGTGCTGCCTGCGGCACAGGCGGCCGGTACGCATCGCTCGCGCGCCGATCTGGCTGCTCTCGCAGCACTGCTGACGCTATGCGATTACTCGACGCCTGTGTGGCTGGCCCAACCCGACGCAGCGCTCGCCTCGGCGCTGCGTTTTCATACCGGTGCGCCGCTCGTCGATGAGGTGCACGACGCAGCCTTCGCCTACATCCACGACGCGGCCCTGTTGCCCGAACTGGAACACTTCTCGCTCGGCGCGGCGGAATCGCCGGAGCAATCGGTGACCTTGCTGATTCGCGTCGATGCGCTCACAGGTGGCGCCCCCGTCGTGCTGAGCGGCCCCGGCATCGAGCACACCGCCACCATCGCGCCGCTCGGCCTGCCTGAACATTTCTGGCGCGAACGAGCCGGCCTCACGCCGCTCTTTCCGTGCGGCATCGATTGCTATCTGGTCTGCGGCAGCACGCTGATCGGCCTGCCGCGCACAACTCAAGCAAAGGTGAACTGATGTACGTTGCCGTCAAGGGTGGAGAACGGGCGATCGAAGCATCGTGGCGTCTGCTCGGAAAAGCGCGCCGCGGCGATACGCGGCTCGCAGAACTGAGCGTCGGACAGATTCGCGAGCAATTGCGCCTCTCGGTGGCCCGCGTGATGACCGAAGGGTCGGTGTACGACGAAGACCTTGCCGCGCTGGCGATCAAGCAGGCCGCAGGCGATCTGGTTGAAGCGATCTTCCTGCTGCGCGCATACCGCACGACGTTGCCGCGTTTTGGCTACACACAGCCGCTCGACACGGAAGCGATGGTGGTCGGGCGCCGCATTTCGGCGACCTTCAAGGACGTGCCGGGCGGTCAGTTGCTGGGTGCGACTTACGATTACACGCAGCGTCTGCTGGATTTTGCGCTAATGGCCGAGGCGCAGGCTAATGGTGACGACGCGGGCGGTAGCGCTGTGGAACAGCGCGCGCCGCTCGACGTGAAAGCCGAAGCCATGCCGCGCGTCGTCGCGCTGCTGAACAAGGAAGGCCTGATCGAACAGGAAACGCCCGCGCCCGATGCCCCCGAACCCAACGACCTGACGCGCGAGCCGCTCGCCTTTCCGGCGAACCGCGCGACACGTTTGCAAAATCTCGCGCGCGGTGACGAAGGCTTCCTGCTGGCGATGGGCTATGCGACGCAGCGCGGCTATGCGAATTCGCATCCGTTCGCAGGCGAAATCCGCTTTGGCTCGGTGACCGTCGAGATGGAACTCGACGAACTGGGCGAAGCGGTGGAAATCGGCGAGATCGACATCACCGAATGCCAGATGATCAACCAGTTCGCCGGCAGCGTCGAGGTGCCGCCCACCTTCACGCAGGGCTATGGCCTCGCCTTCGGCCACTCGGAGCGTAAGGCCATGGCCATGGCGCTGGTGGACCGCGCGCTGCGTGCCGAAGAACTCGGCGAAACACTCAGCTCGCCGACCCAGGATATCGAATTCATGCTGTCGCATAGCGATAACGTCGAGGCGTCCGGCTTCGTCCAGCATCTGAAACTGCCGCACTACGTCGACTTCCAGTCTGAACTCGAACTCGTGCGCCGCTTGCGTGCGCAACACGGCTCGCAAACTTCGCAGCCTTCGCAGCCTTCGCAGCCAACGCCCACGGAAACCGACGCGATCCAGCAGGAGCAAGCCGCATGAACGCGCCCGAAACACAAGTGGCCACCGCGCCGGACGATAGCGCAGCGGAGGGCTACAACTTCGCCTATCTCGATGAACAGACCAAGCGGATGATTCGCCGCTCGCTGCTGAAAGCGGTTGCGGTGCCGGGTTACCAGGTACCGTTCGCGTCGCGCGAAATGCCGTTGCCGTTCGGCTGGGGCACGGGTGGGATTCAGGTGACCGCCGCCATTATCGGCCGCAACGATACGCTGAAAGTGATCGACCAGGGTTCGGATGAGACGACCAATGCGGTCAATATCCGCCGTTTCTTCGCCCGCACCACTGGCGTCGCGACCACCCGCCGAACGTCGGAAGCGACGATCGTGCAAACCCGTCACCGGATTCCCGAAACGCCGCTCACGGACAAGCAGATTCTCGTGTATCAGGTGCCGATGCCCGAGCCGCTGTATCGTCTCGAGCCGCGCGTCGCCGAATGCAAGAAGCTGCACGCGTTGGCCGATTACGGACTGATCAGCGTGAAGCTGTACGAAGACATCGTGCATCACGGCAGCATTGCCACGACTTACGACTATCCCGTGGTCGTCAACGGGCGCTACCTGAGCTCACCCTCGCCGATCCCCAAGTTCGATAACCCGAAGATGCATATGAACCCTGCGCTGCAATTGTTCGGCGCCGGACGCGAACGCCGCATTCACGCGATTCCCCCGTACACGCCGGTGCGCAGTCTCGACTTCGACGACCATCCGTTCGAAGTGCAACGCTGGGAACACGCGTGCGCATTGTGCGGATCGAAAGAGAGCTTTCTCGACGAAATGATCGTCGACGACGCGGGCAAGCGCATGTTCGTGTGCTCGGATAGCGATTACTGCCACGACCGTCGCGACCAGCAGGCAGTCGGCCAGGACGAAGGAGAATCCGCATGACCCCGCTGCTGAGCGCCCGCGCCCTCACGAAGCAATACGGCGGCCGTAACGGCTGCCGCGACGTGAGCTTCGACCTGTATCCGGGCGAAGTACTGTGCATCGTCGGCGAATCGGGTTCGGGCAAGACCACGCTGCTGAACACGCTCGCGCTGCGTACCGAAGCCGATACCGGCACGCTGCACTACAGCGCCGCGCACGGCGACAGGCTCGATCTGCGAGCGTTGTCGGAACCCCGCCGCCGCATGCTGATGCGCACGGAATGGGGCTTCGTCCAGCAGAACCCGCGCGACGGCCTGCGCAGCGGCGTCTCGGCCGGCGCCAATATCGGCGAGCCGCTGATGGCGGTCGGCGCACGCCACTATGGCCAGATTCGCCGCACCGCGACGCAATGGATGGAGCGGGTCGAACTGGACGCCACGCGCATCGACGAATATCCGGCGGCGTTTTCCGGCGGCATGCAGCAGCGCTTGCAGATTGCCCGCAATCTGGTCACCGGGCCACGGCTGGTGTTCATGGATGAGCCCACCGCGGGTCTCGATGTCTCCGTGCAGGCCCGCCTCCTCGATCTGTTGCGCACGTTGACGAGCACGCTGCATCTGTCGGTGCTGATCGTCACGCACGATATCGGCGTGGCGCGACTCCTTGCGCACCGGCTGATGGTGATGCAAGGCGGTGAAGTCGTGGAATCGGGACTCACCGATCAGGTGCTCGACGATCCGCAACACCCGTATACGCAAACGCTGGTTTCTTCCGTCCTGCCGGTTTGAGGTTCACGATGTCTTCCATGGAATCAGGCGCGTCTGAACGCGCTTTCATCGACAATGCAGCGCTGATGCTGCGCGCCGTCAATCTCGGCAAGACCTTCACGCTGTACGCCCAGGGCGGCGTGCAAATCGACGCGCTATCTGGCGTCTCGCTCGACGTCGAGCAAGGCGAATGCGTCGTGCTGGTCGGGCCATCCGGCGCGGGAAAGAGTACGCTGTTGCGGTGCCTGTACGGCAATTATCTGGCGAGCAACGGAACGATTGCGATCCGCTCCGATGACCACGACGCTCGACACGTCGCCATTACCCATGCCGAACCGCATGACGTGCTGCGTCTGCGGCGCAACGTGGTCGGCTATGTGAGCCAGTTCCTGCGCGTGATTCCGCGCGTGACAACGCTCACGCTGGTCGCCGAGCCGCTGGTGTCGCGCGGCGTCGCCGAAGACGAAGCGCGCGAGCGGGCCGCCGCCCTGCTGGCACGGCTCAATGTGCCCGGGCGCTTGTGGTCCCTCGCGCCGGCGACGTTTTCAGGCGGCGAACAGCAGCGCGTCAACATCGCACGCGGGTTGATTGCGGAGCACCCGTTGCTGTTGCTCGACGAGCCGACCGCCTCGCTGGACGCCGAAAATCGTGCGGAGGTCGCCGACCTGATCATTGAAGCGCGCGAGCGCGGCGCGGCCATCGTCGGGATCTTCCACGATGAAGATACGCGCGCCAAAGTGGCCACGCGCCGCCTGGAACTGCAACCGCCGCTGCGTCACAAAGCGGCGTTACACTGACGTACAGCACCAGCAGACTGACTACGGAGCATGTCGATGTTGATCAGGAACGCTCGCGTCGTGACGCGAGACGCAGTATTTACCGGCGTCGTGCGCATCGAAGACGGCAAGATTCGCGACGTGGAACGCGGCACCACGTCCGCGCGCGAGGCAGAAGATTGGGACGGCGACTATCTGTTGCCGGGTCTGATCGAGCTGCATACGGACAATCTTGAGAAGCATCTGGTACCCCGTCCCGGCGTGCATTGGAATACCGATGCCGCGTTCGTCATCCACGACGCACAGGTTGCGGCCGCCGGCATTACCACCGTGTTCGACGCGCTGGCGATTGGTTCGCGCTCGAATGTCGGCCTGCGTGGCCGCGATTTGCAGACACAATGCGCTCAGGCGCTGACGCGCTTCTCCGAGCGGCAACTGCTGCGCGCCGAACATTTCTTGCATCTGCGCTGCGAAATCGCCACTGCCGATGTCGTCGAGGTGTTCGACTCGTTGTGCACGCATCCATTGCTACGGCTCGCTTCGGTGATGGATCACACGCCCGGCCAGCGGCAATGGCATGACCGTGAACAATGGCGCCGCTTCCAGGAGCGCAACGGCAAGCTGAGCGACGAGCATGTCACGACGGCGCTCGCCGAGCTGGCCGACGAACAGCAACGCTACGCCGATGTGCACCGGCGCGAGATCGTCGCACGCTGCGCCACCCTCGGCGTGCCAGTCGCCAGCCACGACGACACGCTGGTTGAACACGTCGAGCAAGCCGCCGCCGAAGGCATCGTGCTGGCCGAATTCCCGACCACCCGCGTCGCGGCGCAAGCGGCGCGCGAGCATCGCATCTCGACCATCATGGGTGCGCCGAACATCGTGCGTGGCGGCTCGCACTCGGGCAACGTGTCCGCGCTCGAGCTCGCCAAGGACGGTCTGCTCGACATCCTGTCGTCCGATTACGTGCCGTCGAGCCTGCTCACTGCCGTGTTCGAGCTGGTCGACAAGGCCGGGTGGACGCTGCCGCGCGCCATGGCAACGGTGTCGGCCGAGCCGGCGCGCACGGCGGGCCTGCATGATCGCGGCGCGATCGCGCCGGGTCTGCGCGCGGACTTCGTGCGGGTGACGATGCTAGATGCGCTGCCGGTGCCGCGTGCCACCTATCGGGCGGGGGCGCGGATCGTCTGAGCGGGGCGCACCCGGCGTCAAACCGACAGCGGCACGCGCTCCGGCTCATCCGCCTCGAACCAGTCCGGATTGCGAGCGGCAATCGGCCCCAATGAAACGAGAATCTCACGCAGATGCCGGCGCATCGCCTCTTCCGCCGCGCCGGCATCATGCGCGCGCAGCGCAGTGAGGATCTTCGCGTGCTGGCGGATCAGCAAATCCAGCGGCGACACGTCGGGCAGGCTCAGATAACGCACCCGGTCCATCTGCGCCTTGATGTCCTGAATCGTTTCCCATGCCGCCGTGCAGTCGATTGCCTGTGCAATGCCGTAGTGAAACGCTTCATCGAGCGCCAGAAACGCAGCGGTGTCGTTGGATTTCGCCGCAAGCTTCTGGTCGCGCAGATTGTCGGCAAGCGCCTGCAATTGCTCTTCGGTAATCGCCACCGCCGCTTTGCGCACCACCGCCGTTTCAATCGCCTCGCGAATGAAGCGCCCCTCGCGCACCTTGCGCGGCGAAATCCGCTTCACCAGCGTGCCGCGCTGCGGCAGCACCTGGAGCACGCCCGCTTCCACCAGCTTGATGAAAGCCTCACGCACCGGCTGCCGTGAGACCTGGAACATATCCGAGACTTCCTTCTCCGAGAGCGGCGTGCCCGGCACCATCTGACCGGCGAAGATCGCCTCGCGCAAGGCGCGGAAGATCTGCTTGCTGATCGGCTCGTGCGAATCGAACGAGACGTTTTCAGTGAGATCGGGCAACGCAGCGCGCGGCTCAACCGCGGCTCCCACACGGCGGCGGCCGCGCGGAGCTGCGAGCGGGGTGTCGACGGGCAGTGACGGGGCGATATCGCGGGAGTTCTTGATCGGCATCTGACAGGGCAGCGGAAACGGGAGCGGAAGCGGAACGGAGACTGCACTCAGCGCCTGCGGCGCTCACCACGGGCATCGCACCATACTACCATGCACGCTTCATCAGCACCGCTGGGCGCGGCTCCCGGATCCACATCAGCGAACACAGCGCGCCAAGCACGGCAATCGCTCCTGCGAGCACGAATGCGCTGCCGTAAGCGCCATGCGTCGCCTGCACGATGAAGCCGGTCACGGCCGGTCCGATCACGCCGGCCAGATTCGCCAGCAGATGCACGAAACCACCCGCGCCGCCGACGTGTTCACGCGGCACGGTGTCCTGGATCACCGCCCAATAGACCGAGCCGGTCACGTACAGAAAGAAGATCGACACCGACATCAATGCCACCGCGCTCTGCGTGCTGGCGACCCGCCCTGCCAGCGCCACGCATACGGCGGCCGCGCCGAGACACACGCTGAGCACGATCTTGCGCGACAGCAAAGGCTTGCCGGTGAGCCGCAGGATGCCATCCGATACGAAGCCGCCGGCGGCCAGTCCGACGCTGCCGAGCAGCCACGGAATGACCGTGGCAAAGCTCATGTCGCGCAAGCTCAGGTGATGCGCTTCGATCAGGTAAGTCGGAAACCACGACAGGAAGAAGAACAAAACGTAGTTGTAGGCGAAGAAGGCGCATGCGGTGGCGAGAATCACCGGCTGGCGCAGGAAATAACCGAGACCCAGGCGCTCGCCGTTCACCGCGTGTGAAATGGCACGCTCATCGGCCTGCCCCGCCACGATCAGTTCGACCTCCTCTGGCGCAATGCGCGGGTGCTGTTGCGGATGTTCGGTGGTCATCGTCACCCACAGCACGAGCCATGCGAGACCCAGCAGCATGATCGCAACGAAGGCCCAGCGCCAGCCGAACTGTACCGCCATATAGCCCACCACGGGTCCGGCCAGTGCGCCACCCAGCGGTGTGCCCGAACTGATCACACCGATTGCGCTGGCCACTTCCTTGCGCGGAAACCAGTTGTTGACCATCTTGCTGTTCGACGAACTGAACGGCCCCTCGCCCATGCCGAACAGCACGCGCAGCACGATCAGCGAGCCAATCCCGCTGGCCAGCGCGGTGGCGCCGCAGAAAATCGACCAGACACCCATCGCGGCGCCGAACACGCGTTTGGCGCCGATACGATCCGACAGCACACCGCCGACGAAATTGAACAGCGCATAGCCGATAAAGAAGCTGCTGAACACGATGCCCAGCTGCGCATGCGAGAAATGCAGATCCTTCTGGATCAGCGGCGCGGCGATCGACAACGCCGAGCGATCGAGGTAATTGATAACGCCCGCGAGAAAAAACAGTGCGACGACGAACCAGCGCTGGCTCTTGATCATGGAGTGTCTCCTACGTGTCGCCTCTTGATGGGCGTTTTGGGAACGGCAGGCACAGGCCCAGCGGATGCCGCGCCTGTACGCGGATCAGTCGAAATTCAAATGGACCTTCATCGACTGCGAACGGTCGAGCGCGACTTCGAACGCTTGATTGGCCTCCGCCATCGCGAACGCGTGCGTCATGATGGGGCGCAGATCAACGTTGCCCGAGGCGATTTCCTCGGCGGCAACCGCGTACTCGTCGGTGAAGCGGAACGAGCCCTGATAACGAATCTCTTTGGCCATCACCAGGTTCGCGGCAACCGGCGACTGCCCGGCCGGCAGATTACCGACCTGGATCACCGTGCCGCCCGCCCGCACCGCGCGCAATGCCGTGTCGAGGCCGGCGGGACTGCCCGACGCTTCGATCACCACGTCGAAGGTGCCGCGCTGCTCAGCCCACCTGGTGATGGTCGTGCCGTCGACCGCGTTGACCGTCTGGTCCGCACCGAGCGAGCGGGCAATCTGCAGTGCCTTGTCCGACAGATCAACAGCCACGACACGATGCGCACCGGCACGGCGCGCCACCGTCAGCAAAATGCAGCCGATCGGCCCACAACCGATCAGCAACACCCGCGCCCCCACCAGCGAGCCCGCCTGCCGCACCGCATGCAACGCAACTGCGAGCGGCTCGGCCATCGAGGCCTGCGCGAAGTCGATGCCATCCGGCACCGGCACGCACTGGCGCGCCGCGACGACGATGAACTGGCGGAACATGCCCTGCGTATGCGGAAACGTCGACGCGCTTCCCATAAAGCGCATGTTCAGACAATGGTTCGGCATGCCGCCGACGCAAAACCGGCACGTGCCGCAGGCAAGACCAGGATTGACCGCCACGCGTTGCCCGGCGGCGAGGCCGCTGACGCCCTCGCCAAACGAGTCGACTTCCCCCGCCACTTCATGGCCGAGCACGAACGGCTCGCGGACCGCGAAATCGCCGCTCTTGCCCTTGAAGTAGTACGACAGATCCGAGCCGCAAATGCCGCCCGCCCGGACCCGTACGCGCACCTGTCCAGCGCCGGGTTCGGGAGGGTCGACCTCGTCGATGCGAATCAGTTTGGGTTCGTGGAGGATGGCTGCCAGCATGGGAGACTCCGATCGGTGAAAGTCGCGCGCTCAGGGCTGCACGGCTGAAGAAGAGGAAGGGACACGCTGGGCGGGCGCGGCTGCGGGTTCGCCGTGACCCCAGTCGTACAGATCGCCGTTGCGGCGACGCGGCGCAGTTTCGGGCAACGCAAATAGCGAAGCGGCGGACACGATGCCCAGCACGGCGACATAGCCGATCAGCGCAGCCGCATTGCCCTGTGTCACCTGAATCAGCTTCACTGCCACCAGGCCCAACACGCCACTGCCGAGCAGCGAGCCGATCTGCCAGATCAAAGCAATCCCGCTGCAGCGCACGCGCGCCGGGAAGAGTTCCGGGAACAGCGCGGCTTGCGGCGCATAGCACAGGCTGTGACCGACCGTGATCGCGAGAATCATCACGAGCTGGATCGCCAGGCGGTTGCCGCTGTCGATTGCATGAAAGAAGGGAATCACCAGCAGCACATGCAGCAGCGCGCCGGCGATGAAGGTAGTGCGCCGGCCGATGCGGTCGGACAAGGCGCCTGCGAGCGGAATCGTCAGCAGTTCCAGCATCACCGCGACGATGACGGTTTGCAGCAGCAGGCTCTGAGCGATGCCATGCGCCTTGCCGTACGCCAGCACGATCATCGTGTACATGGCAAACGTGCAGGCCTCGATCAGCTTCGCGCCCACCCCCTTGACGATGGTTGGGCCGAACTGCCGCACCACCTCGACGACCGGGCGCGATTCGATCGCCTGAGTGCGCCGTATTGCAGCGAAAATCGGCGACTCCTCGGTGCGCAAGCGGATATAGAGGCCCACGGCGACCAGCACAATGCTGCCGAGAAATGGCACACGCCAACCCCAGTCGAACAGTTGCTGCTGCGTGAGGGTACTGCCAAGGAATGCAAACAACCCGGAAGGAATCAGAAAGCCTGCGGGTGCGCCGAGTTGCACGAGGCTCGCAAAAAAGCCGCGCCGGACGGGCGGCGCATACTCGGCCGTCAACAACACGGCGCCCGCCTGCTCGCCACCCACGCCGAAGCCCTGCAGCACGCGAATCGCGATCAATGCGGCCGGCGCCCAGATGCCGATCGACTGGTAGTCGGGCAGCAAGCCAATCGCGAACGTACCCATCCCTACGATCAAAATCGTCACGATCAATGCTTTCTTACGCCCCACCCTGTCGCCAAAGTGCCCGAAGACGATGCCGCCCAGCGGACGCGCGAGAAAGCCGACCGCATAGGTCGCAAAGGCCGCCAGGGTGCCGATGAGCGGATCGCTGGCCGGAAAGAATTTCTGCCCGAACACCAGCACTGCAGCGGTTCCGTAGACGAAGAAGTCGTAGTACTCGGCGGCCGTGCCGATTGTCGATGCAAAGGCAACGCGGCGCAGCATCGCTGTGCCGTCCGGGTCAGCTGGCTGCGCGTGGCTTTGCGCAGTCTTTTGCGTTCGCGCCAGGTTCACGCGTGTCTCCTTTGATATTGGGCGTAGCGGGACGTTGAGCGAACTCCGCTCACCAGTTCCACAACGTCCCATCTTCGAGGCGCGCGACCGGCAGATAAGCGGGGTCGTACGGATAACGCGCGGCGAGCGCTTCATCGATATCGACACCGTGTCCAGGTGCCTCTCCCGGATGCATCATGCCGTGATCGAAACGCCAGGCGTGCGGGAACACCTCCAGCGCCTGCTCGGGAAAGCCCATGTATTCCTGTACGCCGAAGTTCGGCACCCACAGGTCGAAATGCAAGGCCGCGCCCATGCATACCGGCGACAGATCCGAGGGACCATGACAGCCGGTGCGCACCTGATACAGCGAGGCGAAATCCGCAATGCGCCGCAAATGCGTGATGCCACCTGCGTGCGTAAGGGTTGCGCGGATGTAGTCGATCAGTTGCTCTTCGATCAGTTGCTTGCAGTCCCAGATGCTGTTGAATACTTCGCCAACTGCAATCGGCGTGACCGTGTGCTCGCGAATCAGGCGAAAGCCCGCCTGGTTCTCCGCGGGCGTCGGATCTTCCATCCAGAACAGGCGGTAAGGCTCGACCGATTTGCCTAGACGAGCGGCCTCAATCGGCGTGAGACGGTGATGCACGTCATGCAGCAGGTGCGTATCGAAGCCGAACTTCTCGCGCACGGCCTCGAAAAGCTTCGGCACGAAGTCCAGATACTTCTCCGACGACCAGCTCTGCTCTTCCACCGCGCCTTTGGTGGCCGGCTCATACATGCGGCTGCCTTTCGACACGCCGTACACCGAGCGCATGTTCGGCACGCCGCACTGGATGCGGATCGCCTTGTAGCCGGCTTCGATGTGCTCCGCGTAACGGTCGAGCGCTTCGGGGATGTCGCGGCCCGTTGCATGGCCGTAGACCATCACGCCGTCGCGCGATGCGCCGCCCAGCAGCCGGTACAACGGCATGCCCGTCACCTTGCCGAGGATGTCCCACAACGCCATATCCACGGCGGCGATTGCCGTCATCGTCACCGGCCCGCGGCGCCAGTAGGCGCCTTTGTACAGGTACTGCCAGATGTCTTCGATACGGCCCGGATCGCGGCCGATCAGCGTCGGGCACACGTGATCTTTCAGGTACGACGCGACGGCCAGTTCGCGGCCGTTGAGGGTCGCATCGCCAATGCCGTGCACGCCCTCATCCGTGACGATCTTCAAGGTGACGAAATTGCGCCCTGGACTGGTGACGATAACGTCGGCGCGAACGATCTTCATGAGGGCATCCTTGCGAATTCGATGGAACGCTGTGGCCACCGCCGCGATGCGGCGACGCAGCAAGCACGTGGCCCGCGTGCGTCATTCGATACGTCAGGCCGTGACCGCCGGAGGCGTTCCGAAACAGGTTGAAACGATGCTACCATACAAGTATATCAACGAGTCAAATGCGGGTTTTCCCTGCGGTTTTGCCAGGTTTTCCCGTGTTACACCTCGCTGCGCGCCCTTTGTTTCGTATTCGGATCTCACGCTCATGACTGCATCCGCCGCTCCTGCTTTGCCTCCGCTGACTCGAGACGCGCTGCCCGCACTCGGCGCGCATGTTTTATCCACACAATGGCGCGAGCCTCGTATCGGCATCGTGCATCTCGGGGTCGGCAACTTTCATCGCACCCATCAGGCGCTTTACACGGAAGAAGCCATGCTCGCCGCCCGCGGCGACTGGGGAATTTGCGGCGTGACCCTGCAGGGCGACGTAAGCAAACGGGATGCCTTGATGGCGCAACAGGGTCTCTACGGCGTGGTCGAGCGCGGGCCCGAAGGAGAGAAGGTGACGGTGGCGCGTGCCCTGCAGGAAGTGCTCGCCATGCCGCACGACCACGCCGCGCTATTCGCGCGGCTAGCCGATCCGCTGGTGCGCATTGTTTCGCTGACGGTGACTGAGAAGGGTTATTGCCGCGATCCCAGCACAGGCGAGGTCGCGCTGCACGACGCGCTTGTCGCGCACGATCTCGCGCATCCGCACGCGCCGCGCAGCGTGCCCGGCATTCTCGTCGCCGCGCTGCGCCTGCGGCGCGACAATCCGTTCACCGTGCTGTCATGCGACAACCTCGCCCATAACGGGGCCGCGTTGCGGCAGGTCGTGTGCTCGTTCGCCCGGCAACTCGATCCGGTCCTGGCGGACTGGATCGCGAGCCATGTGGCTTTTCCGTCGACGATGGTCGACCGCATCGTCCCCGCCACCACGGACCGCGAGCGCGAGTCCGTAGCGCGCGCGCTCGGTTATCACGACGCCGCGCCGGTGCCCTGCGAGCCGTTCCGGCAGTGGGTCATCGAAGACCGCTTTCCGGCCGGACGTCCTGCATGGGAGACCGCGGGCGCGCAACTCGTCGACGATGTCACGCCATTCGAACTCGCCAAGCTGCGCATGCTGAACGGCACCCATTCCACCCTTGCGTACCTGTCGATGCTGGCCGGCTTCGACACCATCGATGCCGCCATCGGCGACCCCGGCATGTACCGCCTGATCCACGCGATGATGACCGACGAGATCGCCCCGACGCTCAACGTGCCGGCCTCGTTCGACGTGCTGGCCTATCGGGATGCACTGCTCAACCGGTACGCCAACCCGGCGCTCAGGCACCGTTGCGCGCAGATTGCAATGGACGGCAGCCAGAAGATTCCGCCGCGGCTGCTCGGGACAATTGCGGCGCGCATCGACGCCAGGCAACCCTTCGCCCGGCTCGCACTGGCCATCGCCGCATGGATGATGTTTCTGCGCGGCCATGCCGACGACGGCACGCACTATGACATCAGGGATCCTCTCGCCGACCGGTTGCGCACGCTTGCGGACCCGGCCAACGGCAAGCCGGACGCGCTGCTGGCCGCACTATTGCCCGTACGGGAAGTGTTTCCACACAATCTGGCCGTCCAGCCCGCCTTCAGACAGGCCTTGCTCGAGGCCCTGCACGCGCTGCGCGATGGCGCGCGTGCCGCGATTGCCGCCTATACTTCGCGGTAGCAGCTGGTCGCATTGACCTTACCGCGTGTGCGGATATCGCCACAGGTCCAGCGGTCCAACGGTTCCGCGGACGGTCGACGTCGCCCGAACAAACACAGGTCGCAAGGCAGCAGTAGACAACTTATTTACGGACCAGTTACGATTCAGCCCGCATAAACATAGGGCCGCCGCCCCGGACATTAGAGGCCATCTTCTCGCGCCATCCGGTGTTTTACTGAGTACGTAAACTTTTTGACCTGATAAGCTTTGCCCGCGCTGCAGGCCGCCCCGGCCGGCAGCCGTTAAACCCTGCCCGGTCGTGAGTCGCGCCGGGCAATATCCCGCAGCGGCACAACCGCATGCGGGAGTAATACGAACCACTCCGAGGAGTAAAACAGTGAAAAAACTGCTAGCGGCTTTGACGGTTGCTCTGCTTGCCACCGTCTCGATTGGCGCACATGCGAAAGACTGGTCAACCATCCGGTTCGGCGTAGACGCCAGCTATCCCCCGTTTGAATCGAAAGGTCCGGACGGCAAGCTTGTGGGTTTCGATATCGACCTCGGCAATGAAATCTGCAAGCGTCTGGCTGCCAAGTGCGTGTGGGTTGAAAACGACTTCGACGGCATGATCCCGGCACTGAAGGCGAAGAAGTTCGACGGCGTGCTGTCGTCGATGTCGATGACGCCGCAACGCGCCGAACAGATCGCCTTCTCGTCGAAGCTGTTCAACACGCCGACGCGCCTCGTCGCCAAGAAGGGCTCGACGATCATGCCGACGCCGGAATCGATGGCAGGCAAGACGGTGGGTGTCGAACAGGGCACGATCCAGGAAACGTACGCGAAGACCTACTGGGAGCCGAAGGGCGCCAAGGTTGTCTCGTACCAGAACCAGGACCAGGTCTACACCGACCTGTTGTCGGGCCGTCTGGACGCATCGCTGCAAGATGCTGTGGAAGCTGACATCGGCTTCCTGAAGACCCCGCGTGGCGCAGGCTTCCAGTTCGCCGGCAAGGACATCATCGACGAGAAGGTCCTCGGCAACGGCGCGGGCATCGGGATGCGCAAGGAAGATACCGATCTGAAGACGAAGGTCGACAAGGCGATCGCCGACATGATCAAGGACGGCACCTACAAGAAGCTCGAAAAGAAGTACTTCGCGTTCGACGTGTACGGCAGCTAATCGCGGCTGGCGCGGCTCGCCGCGCCTCTGCGAGTTGATCAGACGGGCTCCGCCATCCGCGGAGCCCGTTTCGTTTGGAGCAGCTCAAGCGCATGGACGCCGTTTCGTGCCGCCCCTGTGCGGACTTCGCATCCGCCGGTGCCAGTCCCGCCAGCCCTGCATGCCCACGCGCAGGCCCCCGGCGCAATGACGCGTAAATCCACATTCCGCCAGCATATCGGCTAAGATCGAACGGTCCGGCTTCGCCGCGCGCGCCACACCGCCGTGCTGCAAGCCCGCTTGACTATCGATTTTTCACACTACAATCAACAACATAGCGCGACTCCCAGCGAGTTCACCGCGCTTCAGACACTATGCGAACCCAAACCCACCCGTTGATTTCCCCGACACTCGGCACCGCGCGCAACCTGACGAGTTTCCACTACGGTCCCGGCGGCGGGCAGAAAATCTATATCCAGTCCTCGCTGCACGCCGACGAGCTGCCCGGCATGCTGGTGTCATGGGCGCTGCGCCGCAAGCTCGCCGCGCTTGAAGCCGCGGGCAAGATCAAAGGCGAGATCGTAATCGTGCCGGTGGCGAACCCGATTGGCCTGAACCAGCATTTTCTCGGCCATCTCTCGGGCCGCTTCGAGACCAACACCGCGCAGAACTTCAACCGCAATTTCCACGACCTGGGCGCACTCGTGCAGCCGGTGATCGAAGCGCGCCTCACCGACGATATCGAGCAGAATCGCCGTGCGATCCGCACCGCGATGCGCGAAGCGCTCGAGGCGCAAAAACCGGAGACTGAACTGGAATCGCAACGTCTCGCGCTGCAACTGCTGTCGTACGACGCCGACGTCGTGCTCGACCTGCATTGCGACTGGGAAGCCGCAATGCACCTCTACACCAATCCGGACCTGTGGCCGGACGTCGAGCCGCTCGCCTGCTATCTGGAAGCCAAGGCATCCCTGCTCGCGCTGAATTCCGTGGGCAATCCGTTCGACGAGATTCACAGCTTCTGCTGGTCGGATCTGCGCGGCCGTTATGGCGAGCGCTTTCCGATTCCAAACGGCTCGATTTCGGTGACGATCGAACTGCGCAGCCAACGCGACGTCACGTACGAATTCGCCGAGCACGACGCGCAGGCGATCGTCGAATATCTGACGCATCGCGGTGTGATCGACGGCACGCCGGCCACGCTGCCGGCGCTCGAATTTGCCGCAACGCCGCTCGCCGGCACCGAGCCGATCGTCGCGCCGATCAGCGGCGTGCTGGTATACCACACCGAACCCGGCACCTGGGTCGATGTCGGTCACGAGATCGCCGACATCGTCGACCCGTTGACCGAGCGCGTCGTGACGCTCAAGAGCAGCGTCGCGGGCGTGATGTATGCGCGGCATGTGACGCGCTTTGCGACCGCCGGGCTCGAATTCGCCCGCATCGCCGGCGCGAAGGCGTTCCGCTCCGGGTCGCTGCTGTCCAACTGAGCGTGGTAACAAAAGTGACACCTGTGACGCGGCCCGGTTGACAGCCGCTGTCATAGGACCATGCATTTCGCCCGCCATTAAGCGGGCGAAATGCTTTATGAGGTCGCTTTATGGGGTCGTCTTCCGGCGCCACCGTTACGGCAAACGTCAAAACGCCGGAATGATCGCGCCCTTGAACTGCGTGTCGATAAACTTGCGCACGTCATCCGATTCGTAGGCCGCCACCAGCTTCTTGACCCAAGGCTTGTCGCGGTCTTGCGCGCGCACCGCAATCAGGTTCGCGTAGGGGCCTTTCAGGTCTTCGATTGCGATCGCGTCTTTGGTCGGCTGCAGGCCGGCCTTCACCGCGTAGTCGGTGTTGATCGATGCGGCGTCCAGATCGTCGAGCGCACGCGGCAATTGCGCGGCATCGAGTTCAACCAGCTTGACATGCTTAGGATTCCATGCTACATCGAGCGGCGTCGCATTCACGCCGTTCACCCCGACACCCGGCTTTAGCGTGATCACGCCATATTTCTGCAACAGCAAAAGCGCACGATTGCCGTTCGACGGATCGTTCTGGATGCCCACCTTCGCCCCATCCGGCAAATCCTTCAGCGATTTGAATTTCTTCGAATAGAAGCCCATTGGCGACACGTAGGTCAAACCGACATTGACGATCTTGTAGCCGCGCTGCTTGATCTGGCTGTCCAGAAACGGCTGATGCTGAAAGCCGTTGGCGTCGAGGTCGCCCGCGTCGAGCGCGGCGTTCGGCTGCACATAGTCATTGAATTCGATCACCTTGACATCGAGACCTTCGCGCGCCGCGACCTTCGTCACGACCGACCAGATCTGCGCATCCGGGCCGCTCATCGTGCCGACCTTGAGCACCTTGTCGTCGGCGCGCGCAAACGTTGTCGTCAGCGTAGCAGTGGTGGTTGCAATCGCAACGAGATGTTTGAGGATGGTTCTACGCTGCATGGTGTCCCCTTAGGCAAGTGATGCACGTGATCAATGGACGCGCATCGTCGCATGCAGCCTTTGCGCCGATAACCAATCAATTCTCATACGCATATCGCCCGCCGCGGCACATGCATATGCCATGGCTGCCTGCGCGACTTTCTCCAGAATAACTATTCAAATGTCGCATTCGCGCGACAGGTCATGGAAATTACCTAGCTGTCACATTCCTTTCGCTCCCTTCCCTTAAATTTCGGCCCATCGCGCGACCTGCCATAGAGCCAAGCGTGCGATTGCCTATTTATAATCGGAGAATCTCTTGAATAAGAAAGTTTTGACCACCGCTATTCTGGCCACCTTCGCCGGTGTAGCTCATGCACAAAGCAGCGTGACGCTGTATGGCCTGATCGACGCAGGTTTCACGTATGTGAACCATGCGGGCGCCCAGGCTCAGCATCTCTACCAGTACGGCGACGGCGTTTCCCAGGGCAGCCGTTGGGGCCTGCGCGGTTCCGAAGACCTCGGTGGCGGCCTGAAGGCAATTTTCCAGTTGGAAAACGGCTTCAACTCGGGCACCGGCACACTCGGCCAAGGTAGCTCGCTGTTTGGTCGCCAGGCATTCGTCGGCCTGTCGCAGAACAACATCGGCTCGTTCACGTTCGGCCGTCAATACTCGTTCTCGACCGACTACCTGGGCGGCACGTACGCCAACGGCGGTCAAACGGTCGCGGGTAACTACGGTTACCACATCAACGATATCGACCAGCTGACCTCGAGCCGTATCAGCAACTCCGTCAAGTTCAACAGCGCGAACTTCGCAGGCCTGACGTTCGGCGCGATGTACGGCTTCTCGAACCAGGCTGGCGCGTTCGCCGGTGCGCCGGGCGCCAGCGGTTCGTCGGCTGCTTACAGCTTCGGCCTGAACTACGCGAATGGCCCGTTCGGCATCGGCGCGGCCTACACGGACATCCGCTTCCCGGGTTCCGCTTCGCCGACGACCTTCCCGACGGCACTCGCCAACTCCTCGATCACCGGTACGGCCAAGGACCTGGCTACGGCCGGCGTCGGCGCCAAGTACTCGATCGGGGCGGCAACGATGTGGGCACTGTGGACGCACACGAACATCGAGCAGATCACGGGCCACATGACGATTTTCAACGCGTATGAAGCAGGTGGCAAGTACGCGTTCACGCCGGCACTGACGGGCGCGCTCGGCTACACGTACATGCAAGCCAAGGATCTGACCAACGGTCACTGGAACCAGATCGACGCAAGCATCGACTACAACTTGAGCAAGCGCACCGACGTGTACCTGCTTGGCGTGTATCAAGACGCTTCGGGCAAGACGTCAAAGAACACCGCCCTGCAGGCACAGATCGGCGACAGCACGAGCAGCTACCTGCCGGTCGCCGGCGCGACCACGCAGCTGGCTGTGCGTGTCGGCCTGCGTCACAAGTTCTAAGCGACACTTCGTCCTGCGGGGAGCGCGGCTGCCTCCCGCTACGCGAGCTGGCAAACGCCCTGCGGGCGTCCCTCGATCCCCCGACTTGCGTCGGGGCGAGGGACGTCCCGCGGGGCTTTTTTCCATTTGGCACGCCCGCTGCGTCACCCCGCCCCTTCCTGCCCCTGGTCCGCTTCTGGTACGCTGCGCCCTTTGCTACCGCTTGCATTCGACCCGATGGAAACCCCTTTCAATGACCGAGGCGTGTCGGTCACGCGCAATGCACTCTCCGCCGCCGGACAGGTTTTCCCGCTGCGCGAGATTCAGAACGTGCGCGTCGTCACCGTGCAGAAGAACAAGATCCTGCCCGTCGCCCTCTCGGTCATCGGCGTGATCGGCGCGGTTGCCGGCGGCGTGTTCCACTCGCCCGCGGGCATCGTATGCGGCGTGATGCTGGCGGTGGTCGGCTGGCTCACGTGGGCCACCCAGGACATCACGCATCGCCTGATCGTCGAGACCAGCAGCGGCGAACGCGAGGCGCTGTCGAGCATTGATCTCGACTTTGTCGAACGCGTCGCGCAAACGGTGCGCGAGGCCATGGCCGCGGCACCGGCAGCGACACCCACGCAGGCACCGACACCCAAGACCTGATTCGTTGAATCGGGCGTCACAACCTAAGGCGGCCATCGCCTTGGTGTTCCTTGGCACTCGTTGCTCGTTAACACAAAATTGATTCGAAAGCCGCCAGCTTTTGCACTCGCTTGAGACTCGCGCGGATAAAGTGGACTGGTCTTAACAACACGCCGCCACGGTTCGTGCCGGCGCACCCACGATGCTTCAGTCCACCGCTACGCCTGCCATGCCTGTCCCGCGCGGTATGCACGCTGTTACGCCGCCGTCCCATGCCTACGTACCCCTCGTCACGCTCGACGTGACGGTCCCCGGCACCTGTTCAGCAACCGGCAGACGGGCCTTGCATGCGGCACTCGGCAAGAATCTGCGGCTCTATGTCGTGACCATCGACAAACGCAACGAGCGCATCACCTTCCGCGTCGAAGTCATTTCACGCACCCTCGATGAAGTCATCGGCACGCTGGCCAGTGCGCTCGATCGGGCCACGCTGGGCCGCGCGGCCACGTCCAGAATTCGCCGTCCACTTGATCTTGCGCGCGAGCTTTGATTCAGATCAAGCCTTTACACACTTTTGCAATTTGGTACAGCGGGGCGGGTAGAGTCTGCGGTTCTTTTATCCCGCGTTCCCTTCCGCAGGCCCGCAAGCGTCCCGAATTCACAGCCCATCAGGCACCATAAAGGCACCGGGCCCTCGCGACTGTCGCCCTAGCGGCCCGCTTTGCGGTTCACGATGCACCGCCTCCATCAGGGACACGCTCTTTCGCAAAGTGTGGTCCCATGGTTCTGTTGTCCGGAAATTCTCTGCAATTCCTGCGCGGCCGCTTCATCGCTCTCACCCGCACCGCTCTCACCCTCACCGCTGTCACCGCTGCGGCCCTCGTTGGCGCTGCATCGCTCAGCGGATGCGCCGTCACCTTTCCCGTCCCGACGCCCCCTGCCCCCGCGGCGACGCTGATCAACGGCGGCAACGACGGCGTGCTGATTCCGCTGCATGTGGAGCGCGCCGATGAGGGTCACGCGCGGCCCGGCTTGCCGGTCCAACTGGACGGCAAGCCCGTGTATATGGCGTTCGATACCGGCACGCAAGGCGTGCGCGTGCTGTCGAAGGTATTGCCGGGCACGAACTATCCCGTCACCGGCGCCGCCACCTCGTTGACGTTTGCCAATGGCGCGCAGGTGTCGGGGCCGTCGGTCAAGCTGCCCGTCAGCGTGGCCGGCACCCAGCCGGTCGAAGTCACACCGCGCAAACCGTCAACAACGTGCGCTGCCAGCGCAACCAGAGAAAGTGTCTTGCAATGGACGGCTACACCGGCGAGTTCGGCTGGGCGTTCTCCGGCATGTTCGGCGCGGGTGCCGGCCAACCGAACGACGACTGCTGCACGCAACCGCTGCGTGCCTTGCCGGGCAATATCGGCCAGCGCTATCTGGTGCACGCCAACTTCGCCAAGCCTTTCGTGATCCTGAGCCCTTCGGCAGGTCTCGCGCACAACTTCACGCTGGTGCCGATGACGGTCGCGCAAAACGGCGAGGCGCAGTGGCCGGTGGGCTGCGTGCTGGTCGGCGACAAGATGCGCTTCTGCGCGCCGGTGGTGTTCGCAACCGGCAGCACGGGCATGATTCGCGTCGAAACCGAGAAGACGCCCAACTGGACCGGCGACGGCGACGGCGACGTCAATGACGTGCTCGCGCAAGGCAATTACGACGTGGCGCCTGGCGTCGCTTCGTGGATGCATCGCTATGAAAGCGCCCAGGTCACCATCGCCAAGGCGCAACCCGGCGCGAACCGCATCGTGATCGGCCTGATGGCGATGCAGAACCTCGACGTGCTGCTCGACTTCCCGAGCCGCGAGCTCGGCCTGCATGCAGCGAAAACCTCGGAGACTTTCGCTCCGTAACACGCTGCGGGCGTCAATTTACCGACACGTCAGGCCGCCTGCTCAACGGCGGCGGCATGGCAGCATGGCGTCAACCTGCGTAGGGCCGCATGCTTTCATGCGGCCCTACGCTCATCCACCCTCACGACATATCGAGCGGGTTCACGTGCCAGATCTCGCGTGCATACTCGCCGATCGTGCGGTCAGACGAGAACTGGCCCATGCCGGCCACGTTCTCGATCGCACTCTCGGCCCACATACGTTGATTGCGAAACCGCTCATCGACTTCATTCTGCGCCTTGGCAAAAGCCGCAAAATCGGCGAGTACCATGTAGTGATCGCCCCAGTCGACCAGCGTGTGGAAGATGTCCGAGAAGCGCAGCGGATCGTCCGGCGAAAAGAAGCCCGTGCGAATCTGATCGAGCGCCATCCGCAATTCCGGGTTCTCCTCGTATAGCTGGCGCGGACGGTAACCCGCTGCGCGCAGGTCGTCCACTTCGTCGGCCGTATGGCCGAAGATGAAGATGTTCTCCCGCCCTACCGCATCGCAGATCTCGATGTTCGCGCCGTCCATCGTGCCGATCGTCAGCGCACCGTTGAGCGCCAGTTTCATGTTGCCGGTGCCTGACGCCTCGGTCCCTGCCATTGAAATCTGTTCGGACAGGTCCGCGGCCGGAATGATCAGCTCCGCGACGCTCACGCCGTAGTTCGGCACGAACACCACCTTCAGGCGATCGCCGATCAGCGGATCGTTGTTGACCTTCTCGCTCACGTCGCCAATCAGTTTGATGATGGTCTTTGCCATCCGGTAGGCGGACGCCGCCTTGCCCGCGAACATCACCACACGCGGCACCCAGTCGCGTTCGGGATTCGCGCGAATCTGGTTGTAGCGCACGATCACATGCAGCACGTTCAACAACTGCCGCTTGTATTCGTGAATACGCTTGACCTGCAGATCGAACAGCGCGTTCGGATCGAACGAGATCTTCGTGTGGTGCGCGAGACGTTGTGCGAGGCGCAGCTTGTTTTGCCGCTTCGCCTCGCGAAACGCGTCGATAAACCCACTGTCGCTGCGCAAGTCGCGCAGCTTCTCCAGCTCGAACAGATCGCGGCGCCAATGCGTGCCGATCTGCTCGTCGATCAGTGCAGACAACGACGGACTCGCCTGCGCGAGCCAGCGGCGCGGCGTAATGCCGTTGGTCACGTTGGTAAAGCGCTCGGGGTAGATGCGCGCGAAGTCCGCGAAGATATCGCGCGTCATGAGTTGCGAATGCAACTTCGACACACCGTTCACCTTCTGGCTCGCCACGATCGCAAGGTAGGCCATCCGCACGCGGCGCTGACCGTACTCGTCGACGAGCGAGATGCGCCGGATCATCTCGGCGTCATGCCCGGAACGTTCGCTGACGTGCTTGAGAAACTCCGCGTTGATCTCGAAGATGATCTCGAGGTGACGCGGCAACAGACGTGCGAGCGTCTCGACGTCCCACGTTTCGAGCGCTTCCGGCATCAGCGTGTGATTGGTGTACGAGAACATCTGCTGGATCTGCTTCCACGCCTTGTCCCACGGCACGTGATGCACGTCGACCAGGAGGCGCATCAACTCAGGAATAGCCAGCACCGGATGCGTATCGTTCAGATGCACCGCGACCTTCTCGGCGAAGCGGCCGAAGGTGCTGTGCGTGCGCTGATAGCGGCGGATCAGATCCTGCATCGTCGCCGAGACGAAGAAATACTCCTGGCGCAGCCGCAGTTCGCGGCCTGCGGGCGTCGAATCGTCCGGATACAGCAGACGTGAGACATTTTCCGACATGTTCTTCGCGTCGACGGCGCTGCGATAGTCGCCGCGATTGAACGCGGACAGATCGAGCTCTTCCGTGGCCCGCGCGGACCACAAGCGCAGCGTGTTGGTCGCGCTGGTTGCATAACCCGGGATGACGGTGTCATACGCCATCGCATTGACGTGTTCGGTGTCGATCCATTCGACGTGCTCGCCACGCTGCACGGTGCGGCCGCCGAAATGCACCAGATACTGGATCTCGGCGCGCGGAAACTCCCATGGATTGCCAGCGCGCAACCAGTAATCCGGCGCTTCAACCTGCTCGCCATTGGCGATCTGCTGACGGAACATGCCGTATTCATAGCGAATGCCATAGCCGAAACCGGGAATGCCGAGCGTTGCCATCGAATCGAGAAAGCAGGCCGCGAGGCGCCCCAGGCCGCCGTTGCCGAGCGCGGCGTCGGGCTCGAGATCGGTCAATGCTTCCATGTCGACACCCAGGCCCGCAAGCGCCTCGCGCATCGGTTCATAGATGCCGAGCGCCAGCAATGCGTTGGTAAACGTGCGGCCGATCAGGAATTCCATCGACAGGTAATACACACGCTTCACATCCTGCTCGTACTGCAGGCGCGTGGTCTTCATCCAGCGGGCGACCAGGCGGTCGCGCACGGCAAGCGCCGCGGCGTGCAGCCAGTCCTGGGGGCGGGCGGTGACGGCGTCCTTACCGACGCCATACATCATGCGGTTGGAAATAGAGCGCCGTAGCGCGTCGACAGTGCTGTTGAGCTGGTCGAACTCCAGATCCACGGCTGTCATTGAAGCCTCCGGTAGGAACGACGCGGCGCGCGAACCGCACAATTGACGGACGGGAGGCGCGTGCCGGTCAGGCGGGTAAATAAGCAGAGTAAGACATTTCCGATCTTCCGTCACCGGCGCACAGGGCCTCGGGCAGACGATGCACCCTCGGCTCGCGCGGCCATTCAGGCCGCTTCACGCACAGATACGGTGCAAGCACGCCTCAATCGATCAGCTTGCCTGCACTAGTATGGAGGAAGAAGGTGGCAGGTTCGAGACCGCGTGGCTCTTGCACGCCTATGCCGCGCCGACCGCCTTCATCCTGCTCCGACGGAGGTCCAGATGAACGCACAATCCATGCTCGGGATGTTCCACGCCCAGGAACTGCTGCTGGTTTCGGTGATTCGTGCGCTACCGCCCGAGTTGCGACGCAAGATCGCCGACGAATTCCAGGAACAGGTCGAACTGGCCGAAGGCCCGCACCTGAGCGTCACGCATGAACGGGAAACGACCGAGGCGTTCAAGGCGCATATCCGGAAGCTGTCAATTCTGCTGGCGTCGTTTAGCTGACTACCAGCGCAAGCCAGGCGATACTCGCGGCGCTGTTCTGCAGGCGGATTTGCCCTCTGGCGTCTGCTTGCGCCGCTCCCGCATGTGCTTGTGGGCGGTGGCCGGCGCCGACCGTTAGTTGCATTTACTGCACCGAATTGGCGCCGAATCGGCCCCGCATCAGACGCTGTGCCCTGCCCGGCCGCCAGCAGAATTTCCCGAGCTCTGTAACAATCACTTCATTCGCAGCGTGTCGGGCGTCATGCCGGTCTGTCGCTCACGCGCCCCCCCTTAATCCGTGCGATCGCATCGATCCCGCCAGGCGCCGCCACCCGGCCCGCTTCCGGAAAGAGCGCGCCCCCGACGAGCCACGACTTGTCCGAGAAGAACCCCCTTTCTGCCGCGCCGTGCCCCGTGTCTTCCCCGGAATACGCGCACCCTGCCGACGCACCGATGTCCGCCAGCAACCGCCGCGGCATGGCGGCGATCATGCTGGCCGTCGCGCTCGCCACGCTGGACACCGCGATCGCCAACACCGCCTTGCCGACGATCGCCGCCGATCTGCACGCCGCGCCTGCCGCGTCGGTCTGGATCATCAACGCCTATCAGCTGGCGATCGTCGCGACCTTGCTGCCGCTGGCCGCGCTCGGCGATATCGTTGGCCACCGGCGCATCTATATCGGCGGCATCGCGATCTTCACCGTTGCATCGCTCGCCTGCTCGCTGGCCGGCACGTTGCCGCTGCTGGCCGCGGCGCGGGTGCTGCAGGGTCTGGGCGCGAGCGGGATCATGAGCGTCAACACGGCGCTGATTCGGTTTCTGTATCCGCCGCACCGGCTAGGCCGAGGGGTTGGACTCAATGCGCTGGTGGTGGGCGTGTCGTTCGCGGTCGGGCCGACCGTGGCTTCGCTGATCCTGTCGCTCGCCACGTGGCCGTGGCTGTTTGCCGTCAACGTGCCGCTGGGCGTGCTGGCGCTGGCGTTCGCCCTGCCCGCGCTGCCCCATACCGCGCGCGGCACGCACCATTTCGACCGGGTGGCCGCGCTCCTCAACGTAATCACGTTTGCGGCGCTCATCTTCGCGCTCGGCGAGGCCGCGCAGCGCGAGCCCGCCCAGTACGTGCTGGGCGCCGCGGCGGTTGCCATCGTGTTCGGGTTGCTGTTGATGCGGCGCGAAGCCGGACATCCCTCGCCCATGCTGCCCGTCGATCTGTTCAAACTGCCGGTTTTTGCGCTGTCGGCGGTGACGGCGGTCTGCTCGTTCGCCGCCCAGGGGCTGGCGTTCGTGTCGCTGCCGTTTTACTTCGAGGATGTGCTGCATCGCAGCCAGGTGGAAACCGGCTTCCTGATGACGCCGTGGCCGGTGGTCGTCGCGCTGGCCGCGCCCTTCGCCGGGCGGCTGTCCGATCGCTATCCGCCCGGCCTGCTGGGCGCCATCGGCCTGGCGGTGCTGTCAGCGGGGATGGCCTCGCTGGCGTTGTTACCGGCGCATCCGCAGGTGCTCGACATCGGCATCAGGATGGCCGTGTGCGGGGCGGGGTTCGGTTTCTTCCAGTCGCCGAATCTGAAGGCGCTGATGGCCAGTGCGCCGCCCGAGCGGAGCGGCGGCGCGAGCGGCATTATTGCGACCGCACGGCTGCTCGGTCAGACGACCGGCGCCGCGCTGGTGGCGTTGAGCTTCGGTATTGCGGGACGGCACGGGCCGACGCTCGCGTTGACGGCCGGCGCGGTGTTCGCAGGCGCGGCCAGCATCGCAAGCGGGTTGCGGCTGTTCGCGCCTTCGCATCGCGCGGCGGTGAGTGCGCACACGCCGGCGAAGTAGGCGTACAGGCCGCCCGTGTGCCTCGCTGCGCCTCAATGCGCAGCGAAATACCCCTTCACCGCGGCCACGAAAGTATCGATGTCGGCGCGCGACACGTCCAGATGCGTCACGAAACGCGATGCGTACAGCATCTGGGTCAGGATGCCGCGCTCCTTGAGCCACGCTTCGAGCGGCGCGCAATGTCGTGCGGGGAACTGCACGAAGACCATATTGGTTGCCTGCGATTGCACCTTGACCTGCTCGATCTGCCCAAGCCCGGCAGCCAGATGCGCAGCGTTCGCGTGATCCTCGGCGAGGCGTTCGACGTTGTGGTCGAGCGCATACAGGCAAGCCGCCGCCAGCACGCCCGACTGCCGCATGCCCCCGCCCAGCACCTTGCGCCACCGGTGCGCGCTCTCCAGCAAGGCCTTGCTGCCGACCAGCACTGACCCCACGGGCGCACCAAGCCCCTTCGAAAAACAGATCGATACCGAATCGAACGGCGCGCATAGCGCTTCGAGCGGCTGGCGGGAGGCGACCGCCGCATTGCATACGCGCGCCCCGTCGAGGTGGGTCACGAGGCCGTGCTCGCGCGCCAATTGCACCGCTTCGGCCACATAGCCCGCCAGCAGCACCTTGCCGCCTATCGTGTTCTCGAGCGCCAGTAGCCGCGTGCGCGCGAAATGATCGTCGATGGGTTTGATCGCGGCGACGATCCTGTCGAGCGGCAGCGAGCCATCAGCCGCGTTCTCGATGGGTTGCGGCTGGATGCTGCCCAGCACCGCGGCGCCGCCGCCTTCGTATTTGTAGGTGTGGGCCGCCTGGCCGACAATGTATTCGTCGCCGCGGGCGCAATGCGCCATCAACGCGGCCAGGTTGCTTTGCGTGCCGCTCGGGAAGAACAGCCCCGCTTCCTTGCCCGCGCGCTCGGCCACGGTGGCCTGCAAACGCAACACGGTCGGGTCGTCGCCCCAGACGTCGTCCCCTACTTCGGCGGACATCATGGCCGCCAGCATGGCTTGACTCGGACGGGTGACGGTATCGCTGCGCAAATCGATCATCTGACATTCCTGTGTGAGAGCGCCGGGGGCCAGTTTCCGCTCGTACTCGGCGTGAGGCTTCGGCACGTGAGGTTTCAGCACGTGAATCGACGAGTGTATTCAATTCCGGCGGGCGGTGCTGGAAGCCGTGCAAAAACGGTCGAGAACCGAACTGCCTTTTATCGTAGAACCGCCTGCGACCTATCCATCAGTCCAGCACCGCTGTCACCCTTCGGCTCCCCCGGGTCCGCCCGGCCCAACCTCTCACACCACGGTCGCCAGCGGCCGCACGACAATTTCGTTGACGTCCACATCACCGGGCTGCTCGATCGCGAACCGGATCGCGCGCCCGATGGCGTCGGGCTGGATTGCCGTCTTGCGGTAGCTCTTCATGCGTTCCCGCGCGGTCTCATCGCTAATGGTTTCGGCAAGCTCCGACTCCACCACACCGGGATAGATGCATGTGCAGCGGATCTTGTCGGACTCCTTGCGCAGACCTTCAGAGATGGCTCGCACCGCGAATTTGGTTGCGGCATAGACGGCTGCGGTGGGCTGAACCACGAAGCCGCCAATCGACGACACATTGATGACGTGGCCATGACCTTGCGCCTCCATTCTGGGGAGTACCGCAGCGATACCGTGCAGCACGCCGCGCAGGTTGACGTCGATCATCCAGTTCCACTCGTCCACCTTCAGCGCCGACAGGGGCGAAAGCGGCATGACGCCGGCATTGTTGACGATCACGTCCACGTGTCCAAACTCGGCACAGGCGAATGCAACGAAAGCCTCCACCTCTTCCGGTTGGACGACGTCGAGCGCGCGCCAACGCACGCTTGCGCCAGCCCGTTCGAGCTCCCCGGCGAGCTTTTCCAGGCGGTCGGTGCGGCGGGCACCGAGAACCAGGCGCGCGCCGCTAGCGGCTAGTACGCGTGCGGTTGCCTCGCCGATGCCGCTCGACGCTCCCGTGATCAATACGACCTTGTTTGATAGCGATGCCATAAGTGAGCCTCCAGAAGTCTGCATTGGGACAAAGCGCAGCGGACCGTCCCGGGAGAATCCGTGAACGGCCTGCGCTATGCCTGACGTTTACCGAAGCCCAATTTAGCAATCCAGGATCATGAGATAAAGTAGCATCACTTTCATGCAGCGTTGAATGCCATAGGATGATAAACCGAGGTGACCTGGACGATCTCGCGGCCTTCGCGGCCGTCGCGCGCGAGCGCAGTTTTACGCGCGCTGCCGCCGGGTTGAGACTGTCAACCTCGGCACTTAGCCATGCGATCAAACAACTGGAAGCGCGCCTTGGCGTGCGGCTGCTTAACCGGAACAGCCGCAGCGTCCACCCGACCGAAGCCGGCGAACAACTTTTGCTGAGCCTCGGGCCAGCGCTCGCCGAGATCGGCGCGGCGCTCGAGGACCTGGGCCGCGCGCGCAATCTCGTGTCCGGGACAGTCCGCATTACAGCAACGCGAAACGCCCATGAAAGTGTAATCCGGCCGGTTCTGTCTGATTTTTGCGCTCAATACCCGGAGGCCACGGTTGAAGTCTTGATCGACTACGAATTGCGCGACATCATTGCTGAACGCTTCGATGCCGGGATCCGGCTTGGCGAGAAACTCGAGCAGGACATGATCGGGGTCCCGGTCGGCCCGGCGCTCCGCATGGCCGTGGTCGCAGCGCCTTCATACCTTGCCCGGCATCCGGCTCCCGAGGTCCCGCAGGAGCTGATGCAGCATCGCTGCATCAATTACCGGATGATGAGTTCCGGCGGCATCTACGCGTGGGAGTTCGAAAAGGACGGTCGCCCGGTCGAGATCAAGGTCAATGGCCCGCTGAACTTCAATGAGCCTCAGTTAATGCTGGAGGGTGCACTGGATGGGATGGGGATCGCCTATATTCTGGAGGCGCAAGCCAGGCCCTTCATTGAGTCCGGTGAGCTAGTCCACCTGCTGCAGGAATGGACGCCCGCCTTTCCCGGCTACTACCTTTATTACCCGTCCCGGCGGCAGGTGCCGCCGGTTTTAGGCGCCCTTATTGCAGCAATCCGCAGACGTGGTCCGGATAGCAGCAACTGACCAGACGCGACCGGTGTCGCGCCCCACCCGCTGCCGCTGCGACATGAATGAACCTAACCGCCCGTCTTCGGCAGCCACGCGAGCGGATCCACAGGATGTCCGTCCTTGCGCACCTCGAACTGGATCGAGGCCACGCCCCGGCTATCCGAGCCCACCTCGCCGATGGTCTGCCCCTGCGTGACGGCGTCGCCTTCCTTGACCAGCAAGGTGCTGTTCTGGCCGTAGGCGGTGATCAGCGAGTCGTCGTGCTTGATGATGATCAACGGCCCGTAGGCCTCGATGCCGGTGCCCGCGTACACCACACGTCCCGCGGCGGCAGCCTTGACCGGATCGCCGATCCTGCCGCCGATCACGATGCCCTTCGAGCTACCCGGCGCGAACGTTTTGAGTATCGGGCCACGCAGCGGCCAGGTCAGCGTGCCTTGTTGCGCGAATGCGCCAGCACCCGGCGCCGCGGACGCCGCCGCAGGCGGCGCGACCCGCAGCACCTGGCCGACCGTCACGGACGCGTTGGGCGGCAAGCCGTTCCAGCGCGCCAGATCCTGCGGACGCTGGCCGAACGCCGCGGCAATGTCCGGCAACGTGTCACCCGGATTGACGCGATAGAAACCGGCCGCCACCGCACCCGTTGCCGCACCGTTCGTCTGGTAACTCCCTGAAGTGCTGTTGTAGGGCGCAGGCGACATGCCCCACGGCGTGATCGTGCAACCGCCAAGCAGGGCTGCGGCGGCAACAGCAATCAGAACCTGCGAACCCGCACGAAGCGACTTTTCTGTCATCTGGTAAACCTCGACATATGAGTCAATCAATCTTCAGGCATCTGCGTCCAAGCGTCTGCAGCGGGACGATCGCACTGTTGCATGAAGTGCAACGTTGCTTGCGCGCTTACACTCCCGCATGCCCGTAGTCCGGCCGCGGCCGTCGCCGCGCCGGCTGCCGGCGCAAGACGCGCGATGTTCGCCGGCCGTTATGGTTGACGCTCCGAAGCAATCGCCGCAGCCGTATTCAAACGCTACCCTCGGACTCGACCACGAGGATGCGCGCCTCACCAACCGGATGCGCGACATGCTCGGTCCCGACCGACGCATAGAACACGTCGCCCGTCTCCAGCATGGCCGTCTGTTCGATTCCCCCTTCGCGGTAACGCATCTCGACGCGGCCATCGAGCACGGCAAACACTTCCTCGCCGTCGTTGACGTGCCATTTGTATGGCTGATCCGTCCAGTGCAGCCGCGTGGTGATGCCGCGCATGTTGGCAATCTCGATGGCGCCCCACGGACGAGCCGCCGTAAACGTCTTGCTGCGTATGATCTTCATGATGAATATGCGCACTGAATGGCCAAAGCCGCACGGGACCGTCCCGGGCCGCTCGGAGAACCCACTACTGCGCCGCCCAAGCCGTCTCCCGCGATCGAATCTGCTCGCGCCATTATAGGGCGCATAGGCCGCTCCCCACGCTGCGGGCGGCCTGGCGCGGGCCGCGGCCGCCTTTCGTGTGAGCATTGAATCCCTCCGGGCCTCGCCTATACTGGGTCTTGCTGACGCAACGCACAGAAGGCGAACCGCTCGCCGCCATGCACTGTCCGTGAGGAGCTCGGGGATGAACAAAGCCACGTTTCTGGCCGTGCAGTTAAACGTCGAAGATGTTACGGCGTCCCCGGGGTTGGTCGAGTTGCTCAATACCCACCTCATCTTCGCGGCGGACGTGGCCGAAGCGGCAGACGCCCTGGTTCAGCTTGCCAGCATTGCCCGTCTGTCGAGCGGCGTCGAGGCGAGCGTGGAGATTCCGGCCGTGGCGCTCGAGCGGCTGCGCGAAGCCCTCGACAACCTGAGCGGCTACGACGAATCGTGGCTGCTTGCGCTCGAGCCGAGCCGCGCGCTGTTCGACGATATTGCGCGCCGGCATCGCACGTTGCACTGAGCCTCACTGCTGCGGGCTGCCGGCGGCCACGCCGCCACGCCCCTCCGCTTTCGTTCACCGCACGTACCGCCTTGCGGCCCGGCATGTTCCAGCGTCGGTGCCGCCTTGCGGTTTCGGGCGAGTCACTCTGAGGAACTGCCGTGAAAAGTCTCCTGAACCGACGCAGCGCACTGCTTGGCACTGGCCCATCCCACCTCGTACAGGTGCCCCGCGACAGCACCGCCTCACCGCACGACGATCCGCCCGCCGCGCTTGCCCCGCCGCCGACTCCGCCTGCCGAGCAGACCGAGCCGCCTCGTCCCGTGACCACCTTGCGCCCGGTACCCGTCGTGCCGTCGCAAGTGAGTGGCCGGCCGGTGCAGATGGCGGACACCGCGGAAGTCGAGTGGCTAGCCGAGGAAGAAGCGTTAACGCCGTTCCGGGTCTTCCGCAGTTTCGACTACTCGGTGAGCCTGTTGTTCCATGCGCGCGAGCTGGCGTACTACGTCGCGCTGTATCAGAACGGCACGCTTTGGCGCACGCTGAAGGCCGTCGACCTCGATGCTGCGGAAGCCGCCTTTCACCACTTCGAAGAACAGGCTGCCCGCCTCTCGGAGGGTGAGACGCGCCGCGCGCAACTGGCAGCCCAAAACGAGCAGCTGGCGCGCATGATCGCGCAATCGGAGGCCCAGGCTGAGCGCTTGCGCTGCGACTTGCAGCGCAACGCCACGCAAGAGCAGGCGGTGACGGGACGGCAGCATCAGGTGCGCAAGGATGTGGCGCAACTAGAGGCGCAACGGGTGGCGGCGCAAGCCCAGTTGAACAAGACCCACCGTCAGATTCACCAGCTGAATCTGACGAGCAACGAAGGGATTCCGCATCTGCCGGGGCGCTGACCCGCTTCAACCGGCTTCAACCGGCTTTGACCGGACCCGCGACAATCCCCGGTAAACGTGAAGGCGCCGGCCAGCATAGCTGGTCGGCGCCTTTTTATTGCGGTTCAGCTTACCGCGCAACGCGCGCTGCTGATCCTGCCAAGTAGCAAGCCGCTGGCAAGCTTCAGATTAACGGCCGAAGTAGACCGAGCCCGGGCCCGTCATCGTAGCCGGGCGGCTGGCGTCGGACGAACCGGCGGCCGGTGCGCCATAGCCGCTCGTATCGGCTTGGGCGACACCGTTTTGCGCGGCTACACGGGCTTGCGCTGCCTGGATGTCGGCCGGGTAATCGACGCGGTCGTTTGCGGGGTTGTAACCGGCCTTTTCGAGTTGCACGAGTTCGGCCCGCACCTGGGCGCGCGTCACCGGCTGGTTCGATTGAGCAAACACTGCGGCAGGAGCGGCAAGGATCGTAGCAACCACAACTGCGGAAATAAGGGATTTCATGATTGACCTCCAGGACTTGTTTTTTTGCTCGCTTCCGACACCATGTCGTGAAGCGCTTAAACACAGTCTAGGCAAGGCAAGACCTAAGGGCAAACCCTTATTTTAGATAAACTCTATTACTTTTCTAGCAACAATCCATCTGGCGACGGAGAGATCAGCTATCAGGATGATAGATTCCCGCAATAATTACGCCATGTCGCGGCTTGTCCCGTCCTGAAGGCAAACAGCCCGGCCCACTCCCGCGACAGGAGCGGACCGGGCTGCGGCCCGGCGCAACCGAGGTCCTGAGCTCAGGACCAGTTCGCGTGGAAACTGCCCGGCTTGTCGATGCGCTCGAACGTATGCGCGCCGAAGAAATCGCGCTGAGCCTGCACCAGATTGGCCGGCAGGCGCTCGGAACGATAGGCGTCGAAATAGGCCACCGCCGACGCAAACGCCGGCACCGGCACGCCTGCCTTCACTGCTGCGATCAGCACGTCACGCAGCGCCGCCTGATAGTTCGAGGCGATGTCGTTGAAGTACGGGTCGAGCAGCAGGTTGGCGATCGCCTTGTCCTTCGAATACGCGTCGGTGATTTTCTGCAGGAAGCGGGCGCGGATGATGCAGCCCGCGCGGAAAATCTTGGCGATCGTGCCGAAGTCGAGATCCCATTGGTACTCCAGCGAGGCGGCCCGCAATTGCGCGAAGCCCTGCGCGTATGAGATCACCTTGCTGAAGTAGAGCGCGCGGCGCACCGATTCGATGAACGCGGCGCGCTCGCCGTCGAACGGTCTGGGTGCCGGCCCCTTGATGACCTTGCTCGCCGCCACGCGCTCGGTCTTCAGCGACGACAGCACGCGCGCAAACACCGACTCGGTAATCAGCGGCAGCGGCACGCCGAGATCCAGCGCGTTCTGGCTCGTCCACTTGCCGGTGCCCTTTTGCGCCGCACGATCGAGGATGACGTCGACCAGGTCCTTGCCCGTCTCGTCATCCTTCTTGCTGAAGATCTTCGAGGTAATTTCGATCAGGTAGCTGTCGAGCTCGCCCTTGTTCCATTCGGTATAAACGGCGCCCAGTTCCTCGTTCGACAGGCCGACCACCTGTTTGAGCACCGAGTAGCTCTCGGCGATCAGTTGCATGTCGCCGTATTCAATGCCGTTGTGCACCATTTTCACGAAGTGACCCGCGCCGTCCGGGCCCATGTAGGCGACGCACGGTTCGCCGTCCGGCGCCTTGGCGGCGATTTCCGTGAGGATCGGTGCGACCAGGTCGTAAGCGTCGCGCTGGCCGCCCGGCATGATGGACGGCCCTTTGAGCGCGCCCTCTTCGCCGCCCGACACGCCCGTACCGATGAAATGCAGGCCGGCCTTGGCCAGTTCCTGATTGCGGCGAATCGTGTCGGTGAAGTGCGTGTTGCCGCCGTCGATCAGGATGTCACCCTTGTCCAGCAACGGCTTGAGCGAAGCGATGGTGTCATCGGTCGGCTCGCCGGCCTTGACCATCATCAGGATGCGGCGCGGTTTTTCCAGCGACTCGACAAATTCTTCGAGCGTGTACGTCGGTACCAGCTTACGGTCAGGAAACTCCGCGATCAGTTCGTCGGTTTTCTCGCGGCTGCGGTTGAACACGGACACCGCGTGACCGCGGCTTTCGATGTTGAGTGCCAGATTGCGGCCCATGACCGCCAGCCCCACTACGCCGATTGCCTGTTTGCCCATTTGAATTCTCCAGATTCCGAAATGTCGTGATGCCGCGCCGGAATTGTCGTCGGCGGGGCGTCGAGGGTGAAAGCATAAAAGAAATGGCCGATTGCCGCTCGCGGGCGGGCCTCAATCGCGCCAAAGCCGCCCGCGCGTTAGCGTTTCGTGAACACCAGACTGAAATTATTAGCGGGCATGGCTACCGGTTCGCCACAAGCCAAACCTTGCGCCTCGCCCAACGCCACCACGGTCTCCATGTCACGCACGCCCCACGCGGGATTGCGGCTGCGCAACTGCTGATCGAACGCTTCGTTACTCGGCGACGTATGTGCACGGTGACGCCGGTACGGCCCGTACAGATACAGTACACCGCCGTTGCCAAGCAGGCGGCTCGCGCCGTCGAATAAAGCTTGCGTGGCCGTCCACGGCGAGATGTGAATCATGTTGATACAGATCACTGCTTGTGCGGCGTCGATGCCCCAAGGCGTGCGCTCGACATCCAGCTCAAGCGGTGCGCGCACGTTGACAAGGCCGGCTTGCGCGGTCCACGCGGCAATCGACGCGCGCGACTCGGCATCCGGGTCGCTCGGCTGCCAGTCAAGCTCGGGCAGCGCCGCCGCAAAGTGGATCACATGCTGGCCCGTGCCGCTGGCGATTTCAAGGACCAGACCGCGCTCGGGCAACACCTGGCGCAGCACGGCCAGGATCGGCTCGCGGTTGCGCTCGGCGGCGGGAGCATGCTGGCGCATCGCGGAAAGGGATGGGTTCGTCATTTAGTAGAGGCTCGTGCGCATTCTTTCGACCAGCTCGAGGTCGTACACGACGGCATCGAAGGTTTCGCCGTTCAGGCGCTTGTGAATCGCGCCGGCGCTCGGCAGGCGCGAGCGTTCGACGTGGCGCGCCGGGTCCCACAGTCTGGAGCGGGCCAGCGCCTTCGAGCAATGGAAGTACACCGCATCGACATCGACCAGCAGCACCGTGCGCGGCAGCTTGCCGTCGACGGCGAAGCTCTCGAGCAGCGCCGGGTCATTGGCAATACGGCCGCGTCCGTTGACCCGCAGCGTCTCGCCGACGCCCGGCACGACGAACAGCAGCGCCAGGTGCGGCTCCACGATGATGTTGCGCAGGCTGTCGATGCGGTTGTTGCCGACCCGGTCGGGAATCGCGAGCGTGCGCTCGTCGACGATGCGCACGAAACCGGGTGCATCGCCGCGCGGCGAACAGTCGAGCCCGTCCGGCCCCGCTGTGGCCAGCACAACAAACGGCGCAAACTCGATAAACGCGCGGTAGTCTTCGTTGACGTACGGAATCTCTTTGCGCACCGCGCGTTCGTGCGGCTGGCCGTAGAGCGCTTCCAGCTGTTCGATGGTCGTCAGCATAGGCAGTGTTCCTGTTTTGCGGCGCGGCTTCGGGTCAAGACTGTCAGCGGTTTTCTATTATCGGCGATCACACTTTAAGTTGGCGAGTGCTGCGGCAGTTGCGGCACTGCGGCAACCAGGGCAACTGCGGTCGCTCGCGGTCACCAGCAGATAACAGCGGCCCATCAGGCTCATTCCAGAGCAAGACGCGCGGCCAGTGCGGTCAAAGTCCCGGCGCAAGGCGCCGTGACCTTCAACGACAGCAACGGATCGGCGCGCGTGCGGCCGAGATTGATCGCGGCAATGGGCTTGCCCATCTTTTGCGCCCAGACGCAGAAGCGATAGCCCGAATAAACCATCAGCGACGAACCGACCACCAGCATCGCATCGGCTGCTTCGAGCGCGCGAGTCGCGTCATCGACCCGCGCACGCGGCACGTTCTCGCCGAAGAACACCACCGACGGCTTCAGCAGGCCGCCACAGTTCGGACATGCCGGAATGCGGAAGCCGCCGAGGTCGTGCCATTCGAGGTGCGCGTCGCCGTCGGCGGCCGGCTCGGCGACAGCGTCGAGGAGCGCCGGGTTGTCGGCTTCGAGGGTGCGCTGGATCGCCGCCCGGGTATGCTGCGTGCCGCAATCGAGACACGTCACCGCGCCGATGCTGCCGTGCAGTTCGATCACGTCGCTGCTGCCCGCGCGCTGATGCAGACCATCGACGTTCTGCGTCACCAGGGTGGGCACATGCTGGGCCGCTTCGAGCCGGGCCAGTGCGCGATGCGCCGCGTTCGGCCGGGCCTGCGCCACCACCGGCCAGCCGATCATGCTGCGCGCCCAGTAACGCTGCCGCGACGCAATCGAGCCGAGGAACTCCTGCAGCGTGATCGGCGCCGATCGCTTCCACTCGCCGTTTTCGTCGCGGTAACCGGGAATGCCGGAATCGGTGCTGATACCCGCGCCCGACAGCACGAAGAGACGCGGGTGGCGCTGGACGAAGTCGTGCAGGCTGTCGAGCGCGTGCGGTTCGATGAGGGTGGGCTGGAGATCGGTCATGGGTGGGGACGTTTAGCGCTCAGGCGGCGATGGGATGGCGGGCTCTTACGCTAGGCGGCAGGCCCGCGCGGGATGGCCTACCCCGCCCGGCGACGCGGCTTCGCGGCCTTGGGCTGGCGCGCCTCCCACTCGGCAAGCGCGGCGCGATAGCGCTCGAGCGCTTCGTCGTACAGATCGAAGACACAAGGATTGCAGCCACTGTGACAGCAATCGTCGAGATCGGGCCGCTTCGGGGGCGCCGGGGGTGGGTCATCGCCCAGGGTGTCGCGCGGTTTGTCCCGCAGGTCCTTCCGCGAGGCTTGAGGCACGGCTGAATCCGGATTACGTGGGCCAATCAGTATAAATTGATCTCGCGAACCGCGTGCGGCGTGCGGCACGCCGCACGCGCCTGGCCGCCCTCAGCCGCGCCCGACAAACGGCATCTTGCTCGCCATGATGGTCATGAACTGCACGTTGGCCGACAGCGGCAGATCTGCCATGTGCAGCACAGCATCGGCAACCAGCTCGACATCCATGAGCGGTTCGACCGCGATCTCGCCGTTGGCCTGCGGCACGCCGCGCGCCATGCGCTCGGCCATCTCGGTGGCGGCGTTGCCGATATCGATCTGGCCACAGCAGATGTCGTACTTGCGCCCATCGAGCGACACCGACTTGGTCAAGCCCGTGATGGCATGCTTGGTCGACGTGTAGGCGATGCTGTACGGCCGCGGCGCATGCGCTGAGATCGAGCCGTTGTTGATGATGCGGCCACCGCGCGGCGTCTGCGTTTTCATCATGCCGAACGCGGCGCGCGTGCACAGAAACACGCCGGTCAGATTGGTGTCCACAACGCTGCGCCAGTCTTCGACGCTCAGTTCGTCGATCTCGACGGGCGGCGCACCGCGGCCGGCGTTGTTGAACAGCACATCGAGCCGGCCATATCGCTGGCGGATCGCGTCGAACAGCGCGGCGACGCTCGCGGCGTCGCTGACGTCGCACGCGATCGCAAGCGCATCGGCACCGCGTTGGCGGGCCTCGTCGGCCACCGCATCAAGCGGCGCCTGGCGGCGCCCCGTCAGCACCACGCTATAGCCATGTTCGAGCAACCGGCGCGCGGTTGCGCGGCCGATGCCGCTGCCCGCGCCCGTTACCAGAGCAACCTTTTTTGTAGCCGTCGTTTGCGTACCCGTCACAGCGTGTCTCCTTGCAGGTCTGCCGGCACCGGAACCGGCCGGATCGGTCACCCGCAACGTACCACGTCTGCGCCGCGCCGGCAGCGACGCGCACACCCCCGCACACTCCCACGCACATCCCCTCAACCGACATTCATCGGCAACAACACCATCTGCCTGCCCTGCTGGTGCAGGCGCGTCTGGATTTCCACCGGTGTCTGGTTATGCAGCCATGCAGTCAGGAAGTTGACCCGCTTGAAGATCAGCTTGCTCGCGAAGCACACGCTGTTCGGGAACTCGTCCATCGTGGCGTCGGCGAGCTTCATGAATTCGATGATCGGGTTGGTGCCGAAGGCACTGCGGTAATCGGCGGCGATGCCATGCCGGCGGCAAAACGCGACGTAGTATTCGAGCGATGCGGTAATGGTCTGCCGCAAACGCTCCAGATGCTCCTCGCCTTCATAACTTTTCGCGTCGACTTCGCCCACCGCCACAAAAATCATGTTCTTGAAGTGGCCGGGAAACAGCCGGTTCACCCACAGCAACGCGTGCATGCTCGCGCCACGGTGCTTGCCGACCAGCACGATCGCAGTCGGCTGCGACGGGTCAGGCTTCAAGGGAGCAGCAGTGTCATCGAGCGCGGGTGGCTTGTCGGCAAAGAGTGCATCTTCGCTCGCGAGTTGTGCGCGCGTGTCGTTGTAATGACGCTTGATGAGAAAGCACAGCAGGACCACCGCGCTCGTCACCAGCACGGTCAGCCAGCCGCCCGCCGTGAATTTCTCGATCAGCGTAATGACGAGGACCGTGCTCGTCACTGCCAGACCCAGTGCGGACAGCGCGAAGTGCCTCACCCAACGTTGGCCTTCACGACGGTGACGCCACCAGTAGGTGCACAAACCCAGCAACGACAGACTGAACGTCAGAAACACGTTGATGCTGTACAGCACGACGAGGATGTCCACGTTGCCGCGAGTCCACGCCAGAATCGCCAGACTCGCGACGCCCATCACCACGATGCCGTTCTGCCGCACGAGGCGCGTCGACAGGTCGCGGAAGTGGCGCGGCACCCATGAGTCGGAGGCCATGTTCGACAACACCGCCGGCCCGTCGAGAAAGCCGGTTTGCGCGCCAACCAGCAACAGACCCGCTTCAAAAGCCAGCACGGCTGCCAGCAACGCATGACGCGCAAAGGCGGAGCCCAGCCCGAGGTGATCGATCACGCTGCCGAACACCACCGCGTTGAGCGTCTGCCCTTCCACCGGCTGCGCATGCCACAGCATGTAGAGCAGGATGATGCCGCCTGCGGTAAACGCCAGCGACGAGGCCATGTAGAACATCGTCACCTTGCCGTTCGGCACGCGCGGCTCGGCCAGCATGTTGACGTTATTCGATACCGCCTCGAGCCCGGTATACGTGCCGCCGCCCAGCGAAAACGCGCGCATCAGCAGTGCTGCGACCACCAGTGGCCCGAATGCATGCGACATGCTGCGTGCCTCACCCACCGCGCCTGGCACCACGGCTGCCAGATTGCTGCCATGTACCGCCACGCCGTAGACGATCAGCCCCAGATGCAGCACCACGAAACCTAGAAAGATCGGCAGCAGCACGATGATCGATTCCCTCATGCCGCGAAAGTTGAGGCCGGCCATGAGCACGATCAGGATCAGCTCGGTGGCGAGCTTGAATTCCTGCGCGCTGACCGGCAACAGACTGAAGAAAGCATCGACACCACTGGCGAGCGAAGTCGCCACGGTCAGCACGTAGTCGACCAGCAGCGCCGCGCCCGACACCAGCCCGGGCCGTGGCCCGAGCAACGCGGTCGCGACGCGATAGCCGCCACCGCCGGTGGGGAACAACTCAATGACCTGGTTGTAGCCGAGCGCAATGATGAACACCGTTGCCGCGGTGGCGAGCGCAAGGATCAGGGCAAGCGGGGTGTGCTGGCCGAGCGCGAGAAACGCCTCTTCCGGCCCGTAGCACGACGACGACAAACCGTCGGCGCCGAGGCCCACCCACGCCAGGATCGGCGTCACGGCAATCGCGTGGCGTGTGCGTGGATCGAGGGGGTCGAGCGGTTTGCCGAAGAGCAGTTGCCACATCCTGTTGACAGCGGTCATGGCGTCTCCTTGCGGGGATGTCGTCGACGTTCTCTGCAGTGGAAATGTAGGGCAGTTCCATGCCCTCTGCCAGTCGGCGTTACCCGCGACGCGCGGCGATGGCCGCTGCCGCTTGCCAGAGCGCCCACCCTCGAAGCCTATGCGCACATAGGCTTTCAACTCAATTTCGATTGGCTGTCGAATCGGTCAACTCGCGGTTCGACTCCTGCAGCGATTCCCTCCGCCAATCGAATTGCATGATTGCCGATTCATTTTGTTATGTTATAACATCTCGAAATTAGCACGCCCGACCCGCCGGCAACATCATGCGGACCAGTCAGCGGCGGCAAGAGGATCTTCCACCCGTACAACAAGAACATGAAACATCACACATTCGTTTCGCGTGCCGCCCTGCTGTTGTTTGCGCAGACGATCTCCTTGCATGTGCTGGCCGCGTCGGCGGGCGCCCCTTTGACGGGCACCGTCACCGATACCCAAGGCCATGCGGTCGAAAACGCCGTCGTGTCGATCCAGGACGCCGACGGCCACACCCTTGCACAAACGCACACCGGCCATGACGGCAGCTTCGTGCTGCCCGATGTCCAGCCGGGTACGTATGCCGTCGCGGTCAGTGCGAAAGGGTTTGGCGCCAATACCAGCATCGCCACCGTCGATAGCGGCACACCCCACCCGCTGACGGTGGCGCTCGAAAAAGGCAGTGCGATGGATGTCAACGTTCAGGCGCAACGCCTGAACGTCGCCCGTAACGGTTTGCAGCCCGAGGTCGGCGCAAGCGTCTACCGCTTCACGCAAGCCGACATCCAGGCCCTGCCGCAAGGGGACAACACGCCGCTCAACCAGGTCCTGCTGCAGGCGCCGGGCGTCGCCAACGATTCGTACGGGCAGCTTCATGTGCGCGGCGACCACGCCGACCTGCAATACCGGATCAACGGCATCATCATTCCCGAGCCGATCAGCGGCTTTGGGCAATCGCTCGATACGCACATCATCGATCAGGTGAACCTGATCACCGGCGCGCTGCCCGCGCAATACGGTTACAAGACGGCCGGGATTGTCGACATCACGACCAAGTCGGGCGATCTCGGCAACGGCGGCTCGATCGACGTGTACGGCGGCAGCCACCAGACCCTGCAAAGCAGCGCCGACGTTTACGGCTCCAAAGGCCCGCTCAGCTATTTCTTCACCGGCACGCTCGGCGTGAACAACCTGGGCATCGAAGCACCGACCTCGGACGGCAGCCCGCTGCACGACCACACGCGCATAGGCAACGGCTTCGGCTACGTGTCGTACATCATCAATCCGCTTACGCGGATAAGCATCATGGCCGGCACCTCGGCCAATCAGTTCGAACTGCCCAATACGCCGGGTCTGCCCACCAATTTCGCACTCAACGGCCAGACCACCTTCAATTCCGCCAACCTCAACGAAACACAGTCGGAGCTGAACAACTTCGGCGTGCTCGCCTTGCAGGGCACCAACGGCGGCGCACTCGACTATCAGGTCGCTGTCTTTACGCGCTATACGCGGACCCAGTTCAATCCCGATCCGATCGGCGATCTGATGTTCAACGGCGTTGCCTCGACGGATTTCCGCAGCAACCAGGCGGAAGGTGTGCAGGCCGATACGACGTACCGGCTCAACGACGCGCACACAGTGCGTGCCGGCATCATGGCCGAGCAGGAGCACGCCGTGTTCAACGACAGCGTCGCCGTGTTTCCGGTCGACGCCAACGGCAACCAGACCTCCGACGTGCCGTTCACCATCAACGACTCGGGCGCCAAAACCGGCTATCTGTATAGCGCCTATGTGCAGGACGAATGGAAGCTCTCCAGCAAGCTGACACTCAACTACGGCCTGCGCTACGACGGCATGGACGAGTACGTGCACGCCAGCCAGTTGAGCCCGCGCATCGGCCTCGTGTATCAGCCGACCAACGCGACGACGCTGCACGCAGGCTACGCGCGCTACTTCACGCCGCCTGACTTCGAACTGGTCTCCGCGTCGACGGTCAGCCGCTTTGCCGGCACGACCAACCAGAGCCAGGTGACACAGGACAGCCCGGTGCAGCCCGAGCGCAGCCATTACTTCGATATCGGCGTGACGCAGCGCCTGACGCCTGCGCTCACCGTCGGGCTCGACGCGTACTACAAGATCGCCACGGACCTGCTCGACGAAGGCCAGTTCGGCACGGCGCTCATCTACACGCCGTTCAACTATGAAAGCGGCCGCGTCTACGGGCTCGAATTCACCACCAACTACAAACAGGGCAACGTCTCCGCGTATCTGAATCTCGCGTATAGCCGCGCCCAAGGCAAGAACATCGTTTCGTCGCAGTTCAACTTCACCACGGCCCAACTCGCCTACATCGCGAACAACTGGGTGTATCTCGATCACGATCAGCGCGTGACCGTTTCGCTGGGCGGTGCGTATGAGCTGGGCAAGACCACCTTCACAGCCGATGCCATCGTGGGCAGCGGTTTGCGCAGCGGCTTTGCGAACACCGACTCGCTGCCGTGGTACGGACAACTCAATCTGGCCGTCATCCAGCATTTCGACGAACCCATCGTCGGCAAATTCGAAGCGCGCCTCGTCCTGATCAATGCAGTCAACAGCGTGTATGAGTTGCGCGACGGCTCGGGCATCGGTGTCCAGGCACCGCAGTACGGACCGCAGCGCGCGATCTACGCCGGCATCACGAAGCTGTTCTGATGCATCCGGCAACAGGAGTCTGACCATGAACGACTGGACCAATCTCGCCGAAGCGGCACGCCTCGGCGGCTGGGTGATCTATCCGCTGACCGTGCTGGCGATCGCAGCACTCGCGATCACGCTCGATCGCGCTTATGCGTTCTGGCGCTTCGCGCGCATTCCTGAATGGACGGACGCGGCGTTGGCGAACGCAGAACAGAAAGCCGGACCGCTCACGTCGGGGCTAGCGTCGGGCCGCACCGAGGAGTCCACTGCGGGGTCCACTGCGGGACTCGCTGCGAACTTCACCGCGCGGCTGCCGGATGGCTTGCCACAACAGCACGCGCTCAGCCGGATCGGCCGGCTGCTCGAGGACGAGCGCGCGCCGCTCTGGCGGATCGAAGCGCGGGTCGAAGCCACCGCGGCGCAAATCGAGCGCGACATGAGCCGCGGCTTGTGGCTGCTCGAGACCATCGTCACGGCAGCGCCGCTGCTCGGCCTGCTGGGGACGATCGTCGGCATGATGCATTCGTTCAAGCTGATCGGCGGCGATGGTCTGGTGAATCCGTCGGGCGTCACAGGCGGCGTTGCGCAAGCGCTGATTGCCACCGCGATTGGGCTTGTCATCGCGCTCGTCGCGCTGTTTGCGTTCAACTTCTTTTCGCGCCGCATCGACCGGCTGATGGATGAGCTCGAATCGTTTGCGAACGAAGCGCTCAGCGATATCCGGCTGGCTGCCGAACGCGCCGGACTGTCGTCATGAAGCTGCGGCGCTCACGCCGCTCGAAGCGCGGCCGCATCGAGATCATTCCAATGATCGATGTGATGTTCTTTCTGCTGGCAACCTTCATGCTGACCTCGCTCGCGATGCAGCGGCTCGACGCCGTGCGGATCAATTTGCCGCAAGGCCGCGCGCAACAGATGTCGCAAGACAAGCCGCTGACGCTCTCGGTGAATCAGGCCAATCAGGTGTTTATCAACCAGCAGGCGGTGCAGCTCGATCAGGTGACGCCGATGATCGCCCGCCTGCTGCGCCCGGACGCCAACGTGGTGGTCGCCGCCGACGATCGTGCCTCGCATGGCGTCGTGGTGCAGGCCATGCTGGCGGCACGGCAGGCGGGCGCCGAACACTTCCTTGTCGCCGTGCATCGTGAATAGCGCATGGCGCAGGTTGCTCGCGCTTGCCGACCAGCAGCGTGCCCGATACGCGATGGCGGTGGTGTTCGCTGCAATACTCTGTCTGGTATTGCTGGCGCATTCCGTGGGTTGGCTCACGTCCCGTGAGCCAACGCCGCGCGCGCCGGCTACGATCGATATGCGTCTTGTGGAACTTCCGCCACCCGCAGCGCCGATATCGCCCGTCCCGCAGGTCACGCATGCTCCTGCTGCGCCGCCGCCCGCGGCAAAACATCCGGTCACCCGGTCCCAGCCGCTTCTGGCGCATGCCGTCCCACCGCACAACCCGATGCCCGCTGCGCAGCCGCACGAAGACACGCGTGCGCCGACGCAACCCGCCCCCCATGAAGACCATGCGATGCCTGCGACGCAAACGCCGGCCGCGCTCTCACAGGGCGCTTCGAGCACCACCGCGCCGTCGAACGGCACGGCCTCTGCCGCGCCGGCGCCCCCGTCCGGCAGCACGCAGGCGCGTCTGCTCTCGCAACCCATGCCGGTCCTGCCCGACGACCTGCGCGAGCAGGGCTATCAGGTCACGGCCATCGCGCACTTCAAGGTGCACACGGACGGCACCTTCGAGGTGGAACTGGTCAAGCCTACGCAAAATCCGCGGCTCAACCAGATCCTGCTGGAAACGCTGCACCGCTGGCGCTTCTTCCCGGCCATGGAAAACGGTCATCCGGTTGAAAGCGACCAGGATGTCCGCGTGCACTTCTCGGTCAGTTGAGTGGTAAGAGCGCAGGCCGTCACGGGTTGCGCTTCGTTACCTCCTGCAATACCCGGACAGGCCTTCGCACGACGCCTGTAGCCTGACGCATCGGCGCCGTCGAGTCAGCACCCAACGGCCCACGTTGCGCAACCGCGTACTACACACGGAAATCGGCCGCCATGTCCTCGTCCGTACGCGCCTCGAGCTCGCCGTTGCGGCAGGCCTTCAGGAACGCGTCATAGTCACGCTCGACCTGATCGGCGCAGGCGGACGCGTAGTCGGCGAGCGCTTCGGCGAACTGATCGCTGCGACCAATGTACGCGCTGATCTCGATGGCCTTGCCGCTCGCTTTCGCGTGGGCCCGCGCCATCACCCAACCGCACAATTTCGCGTAACCCTGCAGCAAGTCGTTATCGAACAACTCGATGTTCGCCGACAGCTTCATGTCGCGCAGTTGCCTGAAGTAGAAATGGCGCCCCGACGGGCCGGTCGCCCAGCCGAGGAAAATATCGCCCGCCGCCTGCAACACACGCTGCCCGCGCACGACGCGTTCGCCGTCGTGATGCAAGGCCGGTCCCTTGAAGTATCGCGAGATCACCGACTGGCGCGCTTCCTTGATCTGCAGAAACAGCGGCTTGCCCATATGATCGGTGTTCAGCAGCACCAGGCACCGTGTCCCCACGCTACCGACGCCGACCACCTTGAACACCAGGTCCTGCGCCGAAAAATGGCTGAGCAGTTCACGCCGGTCGTGGGTCAGCGTTTTCAGGTACTCGCCATACATGGGTCCGATCAGCTTGTGCCAGTCGCCGATCCTGAACCAGTCGTCTTCGGCCTCGAACAGGGTATTCGCGCCATGCACGTGAAAGAGGCCAGGCGGCGCATCACGAATGGTCAAACGATCGCCGTCGAATTCGCACATCTTGTCGAGCATGCTTTCCTGGGTACGCCCGGCAGCCTTTTCCATGCCACGCCGCACCGTACGGCGGCGCTCCGGCGTCAACGCCGTTTCGGCCATGCGCTCGAACGTGATGCGTTCATACCAGAGTTCAAGCGCGCCACATTGCGCGTACTGCGTCATGCGGTCGCGATACTCGGTCACCGCGGTCATCACCAGATCGGCGGCAAACCCGCGGCTTAGGCGCACATGGCGCGCGGCCACCACGAGACTGGCGGTCAGGCGCTTCAGATCCCATTCGAAGGGCCCGAGCGCCACTTCGTCGAAGTCGTTCAGGTCGAAAACGAGTTGCCGCTCGGGCGTCGCGAAGCCGCCGAAGTTCATCAGATGGCCGTCGCCGCAGATCGGCATCACAAGGCCCGTGTCGGAAACGCGGCTCAGGTCGTGAGCCTGGAGGATCGCGCTGCCGCGAAAGAAAGTGAATGGCGATACGGCCATGCGCCCATAGCGCAAAGGCACCAGCTTCGCGACCCGCCCTTCGCTGCTTTGCTTGAGCAGATCGACCGGGTCACGGTTGAGTTCACCGATCCCGCGATGGCTCGAACGCTTCGAATGTTCGCGCGCCGCCCGGCCTCTGGCTTCCCGTTCCGCGATGGTGCTGGCTTTCATGCTCTTCTCCGTTATGGTGACTCGCTAGCCGGCCTGCGCCGGTATCGCGCCGATGCGCCATCGATGCAAGCGCGCCGGGCTGCACTGTTCGTTATGTTCTTCGAAGACCCCGTGACTGCCGCGTTGGCAGGCGCCGCCGCGATGCCGTATTAAAGCCTGTGGCGCACTCCGGCGCAAGTGCGATGACTCGCCGGATGGCCGCAGCACGAGCTGCCTGGCCCGGTTGCGGCCATCCGGCCATCCAGTCATCAGGCCGCCACGCCAACACTCACTGCGCAGGCTGCCCCACCGCCCTCCGCATTTGCACGCGCCGCGCGCCCCTTGCGTCGCGGCGCGGGAATGCTCAAGATGGAGACAACTGCGGCGGGCCGATATGCCCGTCAGCACCGCGGGTTTCGATTGAGCACAGCGCTCGCGACGGTGAGGGCGACCGTTTCGCCATTGTCCGGGCGTCCTTGTTCGTCAATGCCGCGCGTCAACCGATGCAGGCCTGAACCGGTGTTGCGAACACGTTGTTACCCGCCTTCTGCTTTACGAGGTCACACATGAACATCGGCACCTACGGCACCCTTGTCGCCGCTTCGCTGGTTCTGCTGCTTGGCAACCGCCTCCTTGCCTGGATTGCGCTTCTGCGCGCCTACACGATCCCCGAGCCAGTGGCGGGCGGCCTGGTCGCTGCGATCACCCTGCTGGTCGTGCGGATCGCCGGTCATGTTGAAGTCCGCTTCGATACGAGCTTGCAGGCACCCATGATGCTCGCCTTCTTCGCGACCATCGGCCTGAACGCCAATCTCGCGAGTCTCAAACGCGGCGGCCCGCTGCTGCTGCGTTTTCTCGGCGTGGTGATCGGCTTGCTGGTGCTGCAGAACGCGGTGGGAATCGGTCTGAGCTACGCGCTCGGCATCGATCCGCTGTTCGGTTTGCTGGGCGGCTCGATCACGCTATCGGGCGGGCACGGCACGGGGGCTGCGTGGAGCAAGGTATTCGCCGAGCATCATGGACTGCAGTCGGCCACTGAAGCCGCCATCGCGTGCGCGACGTTCGGCCTCGTAATGGGCGGCATCCTCGGCGGTCCCGTCGCGCGTTTCCTGATGCGCCGTACCGTGCAGCCGCCTGCCCAGGAAACGGCAGCGTCCATCGAACCCGCGCTGGCCTTCGAAGAACCCAAAGCAGAGCAGCCGACCACGCCCGCCGCTTTCATCGCGACGCTGGCGTTGATTTCGATCAGTCTGGCGGGCGGCCAGAGCCTCTCGAACATGCTTGCGGGCACAACGTTCGAGTTACCGGGTTTCGTCTGTGTCCTGTTCGTAGGTGTGTTGCTAAGCAATGCGCTGGCGCTGGCAGGCAAACCCGTTGCCGAGCATGCGGTCGCGCTGCTCGGTAACGTCAGTCTCGCGCTGTTCCTCGCCATGGCCTTGATGACGCTCAGGCTCTGGGATCTGGCGGCGCTGGCACTGCCGGTCATTTCGCTCCTCGCCGCGCAGACCGCGCTGATGGTCCTCTATGCGACCATCGTGACCTTCCGCGTGATGGGGCGCAACTACGACGCCGTGGTGCTGGCCGCCGGCCATTGCGGCTTCGGGCTAGGGGCAACACCGACTGCGATCGCCAACATGCAGGCGGTCACGAATCGCTTCGGACACTCGCATGTGGCGTTTCTGGTGGTGCCGATGGTGGGCGCGTTTTTCATCGACATCGCCAACGCAATCGTGATCAAAGGCTATCTGGCGTTGCCGATTTTTCACTGACGACGGGCCGCTGGTTCGACGCCATGCAGTCTCCATGCATAATCGCGATTTTCGGACGCATCTCATTCCAACGGAATTGTTTCTGACACACAATCTCGCTTTTCCTCGCATCGCGCCAGGGTCGCCGCAAGCCAGTTCTATATGGCGGCAATCGGCATGGCGTACTCGCTTCGACGTGAAATCAACCCTGTTTAGACGCTGCGGCATCGCCGTCGCTGCGCTCCAGTTATCCGCATGTTCGTGGTTTGGCTTCTTCCACTCGGGACCGCCGGCGGAGCACACCACGGGCTCGCTCAGCGTTGCCCCCGCCAGCGAGTTCGTCTACGTGCCCGCGCGCACCGGACAGGTGTCGCCTAACCGGATCGAAAACACGGCGATGAGCAGCATCGTGCTCAAGACCGATATCGGCGAGGCCGTGCGCAACGACGTGTCGCACGCGCTGCAGGTTGCCGGCTTCAAGGTCGCCACACCCGGCAAGGTGCTGAGCGGCACGATCGAAACCTTCACGGTGAACGACGTCCGTTCGCCCGCCCTGTGGACGCTGAAAATCCATTACGTCGTGCACGATGCCGCCACGCAACGGATCGTTTACTCGGCGACCAGAACGGTCAAACAGAAGTCCCCCAAGTTCACCAACGTCACCATTGCGCTGGACGATACGGTCAGGCAGAGTGTGAACGCGTTGATCGGCGATCCGGCCTTCATCAAATCGGTGAACTGAAACCTGAGTGGAAAACGGGTGAAGGCGACGTAAAGACGTCATTGAAAAAGGCGGAGCCTGGAGCCCTTGTTTCGCTACAATCAGACTCACGCTTCGATCCTCAATCGCCGAGCGCGCTGCCCAAATCCTGGCGGCACGCCGACCCAACCGCGCGAGCCGTCATGTCCGTCACCGCCTGGCTGTTCTTCCTGCCCGCCTGCTTCGCGATCAACCTCGCGCCTGGCCCGAACAATCTGCTGTCCATCAACGTCGCGGCCCGCCACGGCTTCACGATGGCGTTCGTCGGCGGCACCGGCCGCCTCGTTGCTTTCGCGCTGATGCTGGTGCTGGCCGCGACCGGCCTCGCTGTGGTGCTGCACGCATCGGAGCTTTTCTTTCTCGCCATCAAGCTGGCGGGCGCCGCCTACCTGATCTGGCTCGCGATCCAGTTGTGGCGCAGCGACGCGGCACCCGTCGACCCGCTCAGGCACGAAGACGCCTCACTGTCGCGCATCGCCCGGCAGGAGTTCCTCGTTGCAGCGGGCAACCCCAAAGCGATCCTGGTTTTCACCGCATTCCTGCCGCAGTTTGTCGACGTCGGCAAGCCGATGGTTCCGCAGTTCGCCGTGCTCGGCGCCAGCTTTCTCGTCCTCGAATGGTTTGCCATCGCGCTCTATTCGTACGCCGGTGTGCACCTCGGCAAGTGGCTCACGCGCGCCAGGGTCCGGCGCTGGTTCAACCGCTGTTGCGGGACATTCCTGGGCGCCATTGGCGTGAGCTTTCTGCTGGTGCGGCGCACCTGACGGAGAACCATCGAACCGTGACCGTGCTGCGTGCAGGTCAATGCCAGGTCCCTGGAACAGCGCACGACGGCCTCACGGCCGCGATGCCCTGCGCGCCTCACCATATGCCTCCCAGCGCCTTCACGAGCAAGACGCTCGCGTCCATCTGCCGGCGCTCCAGGTCGACCGCCGCGCGCTCGTTCGCCAACGCCGTGCTCTGTGCGGTGACCACTTCCAGATAGCCCACCGTACCGATCTTGTATTGGTCCAACTCCAGCTTCAAGGTCTGTTGGGCCGACTTCACCGCTTCGTCCTGCTTGCTCGCCTCCTGCTGCAAGATGCGCAACGACGCCAGGTTGTCTTCCACTTCCTGAAACGCCGTCAGCACGGTTTGCCGGTAGTCGGCCGCGCTGGCGTCGTATTGCGCCTGGGCCTTCTCGGTCATCGCGTGACGCCGGCCACCGTCGAACAGTGTGCCAATCAGCGCCGGGCCGATCGCCCACATACGCGACGGCGCGGTGAGCCAGTTCGTGAGCGTCGAACTCTCGATGCCGCCGGTGACCGACAACACCAGATCGGGGTAGAACGCGGACTGTGCGATGCCGATCTGGTCGTTGGCCGCCGCCACGCGCCGCTCGGCGGCGGCGATATCGGGCCGGCGCTGCAGCAGCTCGGAAGGCAGTCCCGCCGGAATCACGGGCGGCGTGAAATTCGCCGTGGCCGGCGGCAGGGTGAACGTCGACGCCGGCACGCCGGTCAGCGTGGCAATTGCGTGCTCGTACTGTGCGCGGGCAACGCCCAGATCGATCTCCTGCGCTTCGGTCGCCTGCAGTTGGGTCTCAGCCTGGGTCACGTCCGCCTGGGACGACACGCCGACGGCAAAGCGGCTCTTGGTCAGATCGAGCGTCTGACGGTAATCGGCAATCGTCTGGTCCAGCAACTGTTTGGACGCGTCGAGTCCGCGCAGGTTGAAGTAATCGACCGCCAGTTCCGCATGAACCCCGAGACGCACGCTCTCGAGATCGGCGGCGCTCGCTTGCGCGCCGGCGCGTGCGGCGTCGTTTTCGTGCGCAATTCTGCCCCACAGGTCGGGCTCCCAGCTCGCATCGAGCGCGACCGCGTAGTCGCCGAACGATTTGCCGGCCGTCTGCTGATGCCCGATCACGTTCGCTGAATCATGCAGGCGGCTCGCGCTCCCCGTCGCGCCGATCGTCGGAAGATACGCAGCGTGTGCCGCCTGGACCATCGCGCGAGCCTGCTGAAGCTGCGCAACGGCCTTCTTGATCGTCTGGTTCGAGACGCTCACACTGGCTTCAAGCGTGTTCAGTTGCGGGTCGTTGAAGTGCGTCCACCAAGGACCGCGTGGCTCGGTGTCCGCGGGTGTGGCGCTGGTCCAGCCCGGGGTGGCTTGCGCGGCAGGCTTGCCGTTGGTTGTCGAAACCGCGCCGTTTTCCCCGCCGTTTTCCTTATAGGCAGCAGGCACGGTCACCGATGGCCGGACATAGTCCGGCCCGATCGAGCAGCCCGCCACGCCCAGCACGCTCGCCAGACAAAGAGCGCCGAGCAGCCGGCGAACCCCGCGCGCCGGCATAGCGTCAAGTGACCCCAGCTTCATGACCGGCTCCCCGTCCCGCTCGCCGTGGCCGCGGGAGCTCCCGTGCCCGCACCGCTGGCCGAAACCCGCACGGCCTGGCCATTGGTGATCGAGTCGGATGGATTGAGAATCACCCGGTCAGTCGCGGCGAGTCCGGATGTCACTTCGATACGCGTGCCGAAGTCACGACCGGGCCTGATGGTCTTCAGCAGCACTTTCTGTTGCGCATCGACGGTGGCGACCTGCAACCCTTCAGGCCGATATAGCAAGGTGTTCACCGGAAGCGACAAGCCGGGCTGAGCGTCTCGCAGCGACACGCGGACCTGTCCGAACGAACCCGGCAGCACGGCGCCATCCGCGTTGGGCACGTCGACCTCGATACGCAGCGTGCGCGTAACCGGATTGATCGCGCCACTGTTGCGCGCCACCGAGCCTGGCAGGCAGCGGCCCGGCAATTGCGCGACTGCAAGGCAAGCCGGCGTGCCGTCGAGCGGAGTGCCTGCGTAGTTCTGCGGCACATCGGCATAGACGCGCAGCACGCTGGTCTGCGCCAGATCGAACATCTCCTTGGCCGGACCACCCGCGCTGCCCGCGTCGATCAACGCACCGACGTCGATGTTGCGCGCCGTGATCACGCCAGCGAACGGTGCGTAGACTTTTTCATACGACTGCATCTGCCCAAGCCGCGCCACGTTCGACTGCGCCGCCAGCAGCGCCGCGTGTTTGGCTTGCGCATCGCTCGCTTTCATGTCGGTTTCCTGCTGCGAGACCGCGTGCGTCTGCACCAGTTGTTGCCAGCGCGTGGCGGTCACCTGGGCCAGTTGATCGTTCGCCAGCGCCTGCTGCGCATCTGCCCGCGCCTGGCGCAGCGCGGCGTCCACTTCGGGCGCGTCGATCGTCGCCAGCAACTGGCCGGCTTTCACGTGCGCGCCGATGTCCGCGTACCAGGCCTTCAGATAGCCGCTGGTGCGCGCGAAAATCGGCGTCTGCTGATTGGCTTCGATATTGGCGGGCAACACCAGCGCCTGGTCCGGCGGCGCGACGGTGGGCCGCGTGACCTGCACGGTCGGCACAGCGAGCACCGCGGTCTGCTGTTGTAACGCGGCACGCGCATCGAGCCTCGGCACGATGCCCGCGGCGAGCGCCAGCGCGAGGCCCCCTGCAATGGCGGCGAGACGCCAGGGGCCACGCCCGCGGCGTGCCGCAGCCGGCGCGTGAGGTGTGTGCGCTCCGTGCGGTGCGTGCGGTGCGTGCGGTGCGTGCGGTGCGTCCGCAGTGTGCGCTGCGTCCGGGCTGTCGGGCGCCTGCGGCGCGCCCTGCGCGGACTCGGGATGTTGGGTGGACATACGTCGTACTCCGGTCAAGTCAGTTCAGATCGGGTTGCTGGCGCATGGCGGCCTTGCTTCGACAAAGTCTCCGTGCACGACACGCCGTCTGCACTCGACCCAGGCGAGGCGCGGCGCCGCTCATTTCAAAATATCGAGATCGAGCTGCGGCGCGCCGTGCGGACGGCGCTTCGCGAGCCAGCCGTGCATCAGCGAGAACACCACCGGCAGAAACATCAGCGTCGCGACCGTGCCGATCATCAGACCGCCGATCACAGCGCGGCCCAAGGGCGCGTTCTGCTCGCCGCCGTCACCCATGCCGAGTGCCATCGGCACCATGCCGATCACCATCGCGAGTGCCGTCATCAGCACCGGACGGAAACGTTCGACGCCCGCCGCCAGCGACGCCTGCAGCGGCGCCATGCCTTGCGCCAGCCGTTCGCGCGCGAAGCTCACGACGAGAATGCTGTTGGCCGTCGCCACGCCGATACACATCATCGCGCCCGTCAACGCGGGCACGCTCAGCGTGGTATGGGTGATGAACAGCATCCACACGATGCCGGCCATCGCGCCGGGCAGGCCGGCGATGATCACGAGCGGGTCGAGCCACGACTGGAAGTTCACCACCATCAGCAGGTACACGAGCAGCACGGCGAAGGCAATGCCCATCGTGAGGCCGTCGAACGAGCTCTGCATGGTCTGCACCTGGCCGCGGATCACGACGCGTGCGCCGCGCGGCAAATCGGCTTTGGAAGCGTCGACGATGCGCGTCACGTCGGCCGCCACGCCGCCCAGATCGCGGCCCTGCACCGAGCCGAAGATATCGATCACCGGCTGCACGTTGTAGTGCGAGATGACGGCCTGCTGCGTGGTGCGCGAGAACGTGCCGAGCGAGCCGAGAATGCCGCTCACCCCGCCCGCGTTGCTGCCGGAGCCGCCGGTGCCGGGCGTGAAGGTCGCTGCCAGCGGGATATTGGCGAGCGCCTGCAACGAGTTGATGTCGTATTGCGGCGCCTGCGTCATCACCGGGTAGCTCACGCCGTTCTGCGGATTGAGCCAGAAGTTAGGCGAGGTCTGCGAGCTGCCCGAGAGCGCGATCAGCAGGCTGCGCGCCACATCCTGTTGCTGCAGACCCGCCTGCAGTGCCTTGGTGCGGTCCACGTCGACATCGATCGCCGGCTGATCGGCCGGCTGCTGGATGCGCAGGTCGACGAGGCCCTGCACGCTGCGCAGTTTCGTCTGCAAGGTATCGGCGAACGCGCGGTTGTCGTTCAGGTTCATGCCGACCACCTGAATGTCGATCGGCGCCGGCAGTCCGAAGTTGAGAATCTGGCTGACCATGTCAGCGGGCAGGAACGAGAACGTCACCGCGGGGAACTGCTCGCCGAGCAGTTGCCGGAGCTTTGCCACATATTGCGCGGTCGGCTTGTGGTTCGCGTTCAGCGTGATCAGGATGTCGGCATCGGCGGAGCCGATCGGCGCGGAGCTGCTATACGACAGATTGATACCGCTGGTCGGCAGGCCGATGTTGTCGACGATGGTCGTCAGTTCGTTGGCCGGAATCACCGTGCGAATGCTGTTCTCGATCTCGTCGGCAAGACGCGCGGTCTGTTCGATGCGCGTGCCGGTCTTCGCCCGCATATGCAGGCGAATCTGCCCGGAGTCGATCTGCGGAAAGAAATCGCGGCCGAGAAATGGCACCAGCGCCAGCGAGCCGATACACACAATCAGAAAGCCCGCAATGAAACGGCGCGGCGCAGCGAGTGCCTGTTCCAGCACACGCTGGTAACGGGCGCGCAGCCCCTCGAAGCCCGCTTCGAAGCCTTTCTGGAAGCGCTCGAAACGGTTCAGCGGCCGCGTGTACTGGATGCCCTCCTCGCCTGCCGGGTGCGAGCGGCGCAACAGGTACATCGCCAGCGTCGGCACCAGCGTGCGCGACAGGAAATACGACGCGAGCATCGCGAACACCACGGCCTCAGCGAGCGGCGTGAACAGATAACGGGCGACGCCGGACAGCAGCAGCATTGGCACGAACACGATGCAGATCGACAGCGTCGAGATCAAGGTCGGCACGGCGATCTCGCCGGAGCCTTCGAGGATGGCCTGCAGCAAAGGCTGCCCCACTTCGAGATGATGCGTGATGTTCTCAATCGCAACCGTTGCGTCGTCAACCAGAATCCCCACGGCCAGCGCCAAACCGCCGAGCGTCATGATGTTGATGGTCTGGCCGAGCAGCGACAGCATGATCAGCGACGAGATCATCGCCAGCGGAATCGAGATCGCGATGATCAGCGTCGCGCGCCAGCTGCCGAGAAACAGCAGGATCATCACCGCCGTGAGGCCGGCGGCGATCAGGCCTTCGCGAATCACGCCCTGCACCGCGGACTTGACGAACACCGACTGGTCCGTCACGGTCTGGATATCGAGCGCGGCCGGCATCTGCGCGCGGATCCGCGGCAGCAGGCTCTTGATGTTGGCGATGATATCGAGCGTCGAGACGTTGCCGCTCTTTTCCACTTCGAGCAAGGCGGCGCGCTGGCCGTCGTGGCGCACGATGTTGGTCTGCGGCGCGTAGCCGTCGCGCACGGTGGCGACGTCGTGCACATACGTGACGGTACCGTCGGGCTGCGTACGGATCGGAATGGCGTTGAGTTCCGCCACCGAGCGCGCCGCGCCGTTCATGTTGACGTTGTATTCGAAGGTGCCGATCTTCGCGGTGCCGCCGGGCAACACCAGGTTCTGCGCGTTGACCGCGTTGACCACATCGGCGGGCGTCAGGTGCTTTGCCTGCAGCGCCTGCTGATCGATGTCGACCATGATCTGGCGGACCTTGCCGCCGTAGGGAATCGGCACGGCGGAGCCCTGCACGGTCGCCAGTTGTGTGCGGATAAAGTTGTTGCCGAGGTCGTAAAGCGTCTGTTCGGGCAGCGTCTTGCTCGACAGCGCCATTTCCATGATCGGCACGGTCGAGGCGTTATACGTCAGCACCATCGGCGGCAGCGTGCCGGGCGGCAGGATGCGCAACAGCGACTGCGCGCTTGTCGCGGCTTCCGTCTCCGCCCGGGTAATGTCCGCACCAGGATGAAAGAAGACCTTGATGACCGCCACGCCGTTGAGCGACTGCGACTCGATGTGCTCGATGTCGCCCACATCCGAGGTCAGCGCGCGTTCATAGGGAGAGATGATGCGGTGCGCCAGATCCTCCGACGACATGCCGTTGTAGCTCCACACTACGCTGATCACCGGGATGTCGATGTTCGGGAAGATATCGACCGGCGTGCGCAGGATCATCAACGGGCCGATGATCAGGAGCAGCAGTGCCAGCACGATGAACGTGTAGGGGCGACGGAGAGCGACTTTGACGATCCACATGAGAAGGCGACGCCAGGAGAGGAACAATGGGCGTAGTCTAGTAAGGGGGGATTTGCGTCGAGATGGCGCATACATGACAAAGACGTAATGATCCGCAGGCCGCCGCGCGGGTATCATCGACGGCATGTACAACGGGCAACCGCATGGAAGGCGGCTACGATGAGGATCCTCGTAATCGAAGACGAACCGAAGGCCGGCGAATACCTGAAGAAGGGCCTGGAGGAGTCGGGCTTTGTGGTGGACGTGGCGCGCAATGGCGTCGACGGCCTGCATCTCGCCCTCGAAGAATCGCACGACGTCATCGTGCTCGACGTGATGCTGCCGGGCATGGACGGCTGGCAGGTGCTGCAGCAATTGCGCGGGCGCAAGGACACGCCGGTGCTGTTTCTGACCGCACGCGACGAGATCGAAGACCGCGTGCGCGGCCTCGAACTGGGGGCCGACGACTATCTGATCAAGCCGTTTGCGTTCGTCGAACTGCTCGCCCGGGTGCGCACGCTGGCGCGCCGCGGGCAGGCCCGGGAAAGCGACACGCTGAGCGTCGGCGACCTCGAAATCAACGCGAGCCAGCGCAAGGTGCGGCGCGCGGGCCAACGCATCGACCTCACGCCGCGTGAGTTTGCGCTGCTGCACCTGCTCGCGCGGCGCAGCGGCGAAGTGCTGAGCCGCACACAGATTGCGTCCTATGTCTGGGACATGAACTTCGACAGCGACACCAACGTCGTCGACGTGGCCATCCGCCGGCTGCGCTCGAAGATCGACGACAACTTTCCGGTCAAGCTGGTGCACACCGTGCGCGGGGTCGGTTACGTGCTCGAAGTGAAGGACGCATGATGCGGCGGCTTTCGTTGACTGCCAGGCTCGCGGCCTGGTTCGCGCTGATCACCGTGCTGGTGTTCGGCGCCGGCGGCGGCGTGCTGTACCGCGCACTGGCCCGGGAGATCCGCACCCAGGACGACTTCGACCTGGTGCTGACGGCCCGCCATCTGCGCCGGCTGGCAGGCGAACTGGATACGCCGGAAGGCATCCGCCTGCACGAGTCGCGGCTCGACAGCCTCGTGCTCGGCAATCAGGCGTTCTTCCTGCGGATGCAGGATTCGGCGGGACACGTGCTGCTCGAGCGCAATCCGTCGCACTTTGCGATCGGCGATCTGCAGGAAGTGAGACCGTCGCACCGGATTCTCGAGCACGACGTGCAGGAGTGGCACACCGCGGACGGCTTGACGATGCGCGCCATCGCCACGGATATTGCGCTGGGCGACGGTTCGGTGGTCGACGCGGTGATCGGGCGCGAGATGAGCGATCGCGAGGCGCTGCTCGCGCGCTACCGCGACACGCTCTACCTCACGACGCTCTGCGCGCTGCTGGCGGCGCTCTCGCTCGGCTATCTCGCGGTGCGCACCTCCCTGCGTCCGTTGCGCGATATCGCCGGCGGCGCGGCGCACGTGACAGTCGGCAAACTCGATACCCGCATTCCGTCCGGACGCGTGCCGCGCGAACTCGAGGCCCTGGTCGACGCGCTGAACTCGATGCTCGCGCGCCTCGAACTCGGCTTTCAACGGCTCTCGCAATTCACCGCGGATCTCGCACACGATCTGCGCACGCCGCTTGGCAACATGCGCGGCGCCAGCGAAGTGGCGCTCGCGCGCTCACGGTCCGCCGATGAATATCAGGCCTTGCTGGTGTCGAACATCGAGGAGTGCGAGCGGCTCTCGCGGATGGTGGAAAACGTGCTGTTTCTCGCCCGCGCCGATAATCCGCAATACGTGACGGCGGCGGCCGACTTTCCGGTGCGCGACGAACTCCAGCGCGTGGCCGAATACTTCGAAGGCATCGCGGACGATGCGGGCATTGCCATTCATGTGACCGCGAGCGGTCAGTTGCGCGCCGACGTCGACCTGTTCCGCCGCGCCGTCAGCAATCTGCTGGCGAATGCGCTGCGCTATACGCCGCGCGGCGACACCGTCTCCATCACCGCGAGCGAGGGGCACGACGGCATGACCGTGACGGTCGCCAATCCCGGACCGCCGATTCCGCCGGAACATCTGTCACGGCTCTTCGACCGCTTCTATCGGGTCGACGAATCGCGCAGCAATCCGTCCGGCTCGACCGGGCTAGGACTTGCCATCGTGCGGACCATCATGGAACTGCATGGCGGCAACGCATCCGTCGAGAGCGACGCGGCAGCCACGCAGTTCCATTTGCACTTCCCGCGGCGCTGAGCACAGGCGAGGCTCCTTCAGTTCGCCGCCGTGCTGGTGCCGCTGTCGGAGTGCCGGATTTGATAGATCTCGCGATTACGGGCGATTTGCTGCGCAGTCGGCGGGTAGTTGTTCTCCCCGACAGGAAGCAGCCCTTGCGCTTCGGCCTGAACCAGTTCCGCGCGTACCTCGGCGCGTGTCTTGCCGGTATTGGCTGAGGCCGCGGGTGGCGTCATGGCGCCGGTGGGATCCGCGCTCTGCGCGAATGCCGCTTGACCGAACGTGAGCATCGCGCCAGCCATGGTTGCGAGTGCGGCATATCGAATGAGTTTCATGAGAGGCTCCTGAGTAGGGTTGTGCCGGCTTCTTGCAACGCGTTCCGGCCTGTTTCACGTAGCAGCGAGGCTACGAACCCATTCTCGAACCCGGCGGTTTGCTCGGAGGTGACTGGTCCATGACGAATTTGTCATCTCGCGGTGGCCTTCTACCGGTGAGGGTCGCGCAAGATGCCAACGCGCGCCGCTGGCTGACATACAATGCGCACCGCTTTGCTCGGACAAGCGCAGCCGCGCTCATTAGACGTGGTCTGCGCGAAAGGCGCTGAAGCGGCGGAAATGGCGGAAATGGGGGAAGCGGCGAAGGGTGCGCCACCCTCCCGCCGCCCCTCGCAGGCTCGGTGTAAACGCGGAAAACGCGCGCTATGCGCGCACATCCGTGCGCCAATCGCGCAATTTGTATCAAACGCGGATTGTGGAAGCCGCACCGCCTCTCTATTCTTCGGGGAATCGTGCAGCAGATCACGCGCGCCAGGCGGCCATCGGGCCCCGGCAGTCAACGCGATCTTCGCCTGCAATCCAGACACAGGAGACACCTCATGACGACGGCAGTATCGACCGCGGCGCGCATCGACGCCGGCAGCAACGCAAGCAGGGCCCGCAAGGCCGCACTGGGCAGTTTTGTCGGCGCGGTCGTCGACTGGTACGACTTCCTGCTGTACGGCATCGTCGCGGCGCTCGTGTTCAATACCCAGTTCTTCCCGAAAGTCAGCCCGGCAATGGGCACGCTCGCAGCATTCGCGACCTTCGGCGTCGGCTTCCTGTTCCGGCCGCTCGGCGGCTTCATCTTCGGTCACTATGGCGACCGCCTCGGCCGCAAGCGCATGCTCGTGCTGACCGTCATGATGATGGGCCTGTCCACCGCGGCGATCGGCCTGCTGCCGTCGTTCGCCAGTATCGGCTGGTGGGCGCCGGTGCTGCTGGTGACGCTGCGCGCCATTCAGGGTTTTGCGGTGGGCGGCGAATGGGGCGGCGCGGCCTTGATGGCCTGCGAAAGCGCGCCGGAGAAAAAGAAGGCGTTTTACAGCAGCGGCGTGCAGGTCGGCTATGGCGTCGGCCTCGTGCTGTCCACCGGGCTAGTCTCGATCATCAGCCACTCGATGGACAACGCCACGTTCCTCGCCTGGGGCTGGCGCCTGCCGTTCCTGTTCAGCGTGGTGCTGGTACTGGTCGCACTGTGGATCCGCTCAAGCATGCAAGAGTCGAAGGAATTCGTCGAGAAAGTGGTCGAAAAGGGTGATCGGCGTGCGCGGCTGCCGATCGTCGAGGCCCTGCTGCAGAACCCGAAGGCGTTCCTGCTGATCATCGCGCTGCGCCTCGCAGAGCTGTTCTCGATGTATATCGTGACCGCCTTCGCACTGAACTACTCGACCGCCAATCTCGGCATGCCGCGCACCTTCTTCCTGAACATCGGCCTGCTGGTCGGGGTGCTGAGCTGCGTGACGATCCCCTTGTTCGCGATAGCCGCCGACCGCTTCGGCCGGCGTCGCGTGTATATGGTGGGCGCGGTAGTCGGCATGCTGAGCGCCGTGCCGTTCTTCCTCGCGCTCGATGCTCGCGCGACGCTGTGGATCGTGTTCTTCGCGGTGATGCTCGCCAACGTCGCCCATGACATGATAGTGAGCGTGCAGCAGCCGATGTTCACCGAGCTGTTCGGCACCGAGTACCGCTACAGCGGCGCGGGGGTCGGTTACCAGGTGGCAAGTGTGGTGGGCGGCGGCTTCACGCCGTTTATCGCGGTGGCGCTGGTGAGCTTCGCGGGTGGGTCGTGGCATCCGGTGGCGGCTTACCTTGGCGTCGGCTGTTTGATTTCGCTGGTTGTTGCAGCGCGGATGAAAACCGGGCGCGCTGCCTGATGCCGAATGCAATCGCGCGGCTGAGACCGCGCTGACGCGGGGCGATGGCTGGATCCTCCAGCGCCGTTCTGGTCACCATCACTCCCGTTTTCCTCTACCCGAATGCCGCCTTGCGCGGCATTTTGCATTTCAGGCACGTGCGCTGCGCTGACCTCAATGTAAGTCGACGTAAGCCAACATGCGTCGGTCTCGGCGCCGCCAGACGGCGCGCCTGGCCCCCTGCCTCGCATGGGCCCGCACGCCTGTGCGCGCCGCATCGCGAGTTCAGGCGAACACATTATGTATTCTTATCTCATATTGCCAACACCATCTACACAATCTATCGTTGAGCGGATGTAATTTAGCCTTACGTTTGTTCGCTTAATATGCAATCCAACACCATATATTGTGCGACTCGGCGCATGAGGTTATTTCACGGCGCGAGGCTCAAGCATGGGCATGTAGGCGTCGATAACAAACGAGAACCGTCAAAGGAGACCGACCATGAGCAGTATCACCGAGCCGACCGCGCGTCCAGGCTCTGCCCCGTTCTTTTCTAAACAGGCCACCGTTGCGGGGCCGAGCTTCTCGCGCTGGATGGTGCCGCCTGCTGCGCTGGCCGTACATCTCTGTATTGGCCAGGCGTACGCTTTCTCCGTGTTCAACGGACCGCTCACGAAAGTGATCGGCATTACGCAATCCGCCCCGGACGACTGGTCGCTCACCACGCTTGGCTGGATTTTTTCGCTGGCGATCGTATTCCTCGGATTGTCGGCGGCGTTTGCCGGCAAATGGCTCGAGCATGTCGGCCCGCGCCGCACGATGTTCACGGCCGCGTGCTGCTTCGGCGGCGGCTTTCTGGTGGCGGCGCTCGGCGTGTGGACGCATCAGATCGCGTTGCTGTATCTCGGCTATGGCGTGATCGGCGGCATCGGCCTGGGTCTCGGTTATGTGTCGCCAGTCTCCACACTGATCCGTTGGTTCCCGGACCGTCGCGGCATGGCGACCGGCATGGCGATCATGGGCTTCGGCGGCGGCGCGATGATTGCCGCCCCGCTGTCCGTCGCGCTGATGAATCACTTCCGCAGCGCGACCAGCAACGGCGTCGCGGAGACCTTCGTGGTGCTGGGCATTGCGTACTTCATCTCGATGTCGATCGGCGCGCTCGCGATCCGCGTGCCGGCCCCAGACTGGAAGCCGGCCGGCTGGACGCCGCCCGTCGCCAACGAGAACAGGATGATCACGCGCAACCACGTGCATATCGACGAAGCGCTGAAGACGCCGCAGTTCTATCTGATCTGGCTCGTGCTGTTCCTGAATGTGACCGCGGGCATCGGCATTCTCGGTCAGGCGTCGGTGATGATTCAGGAGAGCTTCAAGAATACGGTGACGGCCGCGGCAGCGGCGGGCTTCGTCGGACTGCTGTCGCTCTTCAACATGGGCGGACGCTTTATCTGGGCTTCCGCATCTGACTGGATCGGCCGCAAGAACACCTATTTCATCTTCTTCGCGCTCGGCGCCGTGCTGTATTACTTCGTGCCGGGCTTCGCCGCGTCGGGGCAGATCGCGCTGTTCGTGCTGGCCTACTGCGTGATCCTGTCGATGTACGGCGGCGGTTTTGCCACGGTGCCGGCCTATCTGGCGGACATGTTCGGTACCGCCTTCGTCGGCGGCATTCATGGCCGGCTGCTGACGGCATGGGCAGCAGCCGGGGTGGCCGGCCCGGTGCTGGTGAACTACATCCGCGCGTATGAAGTGGCGCACGGCGTGGCAAAGGCGGACGCCTACACGATGACCGTGCACATCATGGCGGTCCTGCTGGTAGCGGGCTTTGTCTGCAATCTGCTGGTCAAACGCGTGGACGACAAGCATCACATGAGCGACGCACAGCTCAAGAGCGGCCAATAAGGAGACTGATATGAGCACGACCGAAACTGCCCAGCCCACCTCGACGGCCAAACTTGCCGTGTTCTGGCTGTATGTGCTGATCCCGCTGGTGTGGGGCGTGGTGAACACGCTGCTGCAGGCGATGAAGCTGTTTGGCTGAGCGCAGCAACTGCATACGCAGGAGACCACCCCACGCGAACACAAACGTGGGGTGGCGATTCAGCGCCAGGTGCACAGGCTTGCGCTTGACGAGTCGCTCAATGCCCTACCACTGATACGCCGCGCCGGCACCGAAGGTAGTCGTGGCCGAACTGACACCGGCACCGATCTTGACCTTCAGGGTTTGCGTCACGCGAGCCGACAAACCCACCGCCACCGCCTGTTAGCCCTTGTAACCATGAACAACGCATCCCAAACAGGACAGACATTTATTATCCATTCCTAAATTAAAATCCGAAACCAAAGATTATTTAGAAACATCAGCCCAACACCCGTCATCCTGCCGCACTCGACGCGCTTCCTGTCGAAATCCACGACTTGTACCATGAGCTTGGCTTCGAGCTTCGTGCGTTCGAGATGGAAAAGCCGCTCCCGAAAGAAGGGGATGTAGCCGCGTTAAATTGCGCGAAGCAACCAGTCAATGATGCGCGGGCTGGGGCATCAAAACTACTGCGTTGATGTCGCCTCCCGGGGCATCGTCAAGGTCCGTCTACAGGGTCGATTCGGCGGTTCGTCGGGAGCCCAGGTTCGGCCAGCAGCGGATCGGTAACTCAGCTGTCCGTCGAATGGCATTCCGCATCCGTCGGCGTTCGCCGGCCCCAACCGATTGATGCCGATCCCCTTTATCCAGTACTCTGGCGAAGACCTGCTTATCGCGATCGGCGGTTGTGATGAATCTAGATTTTCGGCTGGCCGTACCCGGAGACTCGGAATGGCTATTTGACACGTACCGGCGAACGATGAAAGGTTTCGTTACCTCAACGTATGGCTGGGACGACGACTTGCAGCAAGCGGGGTTTGCAAAAAGCCTTCGTCAAGGCTCCTGTCAAATAGTTACGTGGGAAGGCCGCCGATGCGGGTTTGTGCACTGGGACGTCGAACCGGATCTCGTATGGCTGAGGATGCTTTGTATCGTGCCGGAGATGCAAAACAAGTCGATCGGCAGTGCAGCGATTGCCAAGGTCATGTCGTTGTCCAGTTACTTACAAAAACCGCTGTACTTGAATGTCTTCGTATGCAACCGAGCTGCCTATGACTGGTACAGAAGAATCGGTTTTGTCGAAATCGAAAACGACGGCAAGGTCTCCACTTTGGTGCTTGCTCCTTCGTCGTCACCGGCCCTTATGGAACGGCATGCGTAGTCTCCCAAGCACCGTGTCCCCAGCGAGAACAGCCGGGTTCGGCCAGTTTCGGCCGTTCGACATAACGGTACAGATCGTTGACAATCAACACCGCCAGCTTGAGGCGGGATTCGCTATCGAAGAATTCTACAAAGACGAACAACCCAATCCCCGCTTTATGGTGTATCGGTTCATGCCGATCTTCCGCGCAAACCGCGCGCTCAAAAGCTAAACGCAACCCACACTCCAGCGTGGTTCTTTATGGAAAATTACTTCGACGGCCCCAAGGGGAAGCCGCTTTCGGAGCAGGTGACCAATCCCACCATCGTCGTGGGGCGTTACAGCTACTACTCTGGTTACTACCACGGACACTCGTTCGATGACTGTGCACGCTACCTTGGGTCAGCTCGCAAAGCCGGGCACCGGCTGATCATCGGTAGCTTCTGCTCTATCGGCAGTGGCGCGACGTTCATGATGGCGGGCAATCAAGGGCACCGGAACGATTGGGTCACCACATTTCCGTTTTTCTATATGCAGGAAGAGGCGGCGTTTGCTGACGCCTGCGATCCGTTCGAACCCGCCGGCGACACGATTGTCGGGAGCGATGTCTGGATCGGTTCCGAGACGATGATCATGCCTGGTGTCCACATTGGTCATGGCGCGGTGATCGGAAGTCGCGCTCTCGTAACGAAGAATGTTGAACCCTACGCGGTCATCGGGGGGAATCCAGCGAGGCCGATTCGAAAGCGCTTTTCAGACGGAGAAATTGGAATGCTTCTTGAAATGAACTGGTGGGACTGGCCGCTCGAAGAGATCAGCAAATCGATGAAGTTGTTCTGCTCGACGGATATCGCAGCACTGTATGAGCGCTGGAGGGAATCATCGTTGTCCGGACGCTGGTGCAGCGCTCGCGGCGGCCGACCGTGAATGCCCGCCTTGGGCAACGCGACCCGTCCCCTCGGAGTCGAGATATGCCGAACGCATGAGGCAGTGCCCGGCCCTGAGCGGACGTTCCGCCCGCTCTCTGAAATTTGCATGAGCTACCGCGGCCTCGAAGCATCTTCCTGGTTGTACAGGCTGAAGACAACTTCCTGTCCATATTCCAGCTTCAGCTTTTCGGTTGCTTCCGTCAGAGATTCCGCGTGTATTGTGACGCGTAGGCCGGCGGTTTCTGATTCTCCCGTCCAGACGACGGCTTGATAGACCTTCATAAGGGTTTCAGGCTAACCATTCGCCAAGTGGCGCGCTCGCAACGTACACGCGTGGAGTTGACCGTCATGGACGGTACCGGCCCAAAATTAACTGAATCGATGTGGTCACAGCCTACCATTTCGAACGGCCGCTTTCTGCAAAATCGAGTGTCCCTTCTGGGGCGCGTGCTGCCGATCGCAGCCTTGCGAGGTTCAAGCTGCGTATGCCCATTGCATGAGGCGGCACGCGGCCATGAAGGGACTTTCGATGCTTCCGCCCAGATCGTCGCCAATCGTGGGGAAGTTCGTTTGCAATTTTGCTCACCCCCCCCCCCGCTCCAGTGGCTGTTCGCTATCCGCGCAGCCCGATCAGTTTCCTCGCGGGTCACGTAGCATGCACCGCGCAATGCCGAACCACGCCGGCCTCAGATTGGGGACCAAGACCCATTAGGGGTAACCACGAAAATCGAAATTCACCCTTGCGAATAAGGCGCTTAATTATCAGCGACCGCTCTCCTAAACTTGGTATCGCCTGCTACGGACTCGATCCCGCGCTGTCGGCGCACTGTATGTCGTCAATACTGATAAGCCTTATCGTGCGTCGCTTGAGCTGATTGAGACATAGAGGGCATCGTGGGCCTAAACGAGGTGCCGGTCACCTAGGTAGGCCTTAGGCGGGCGAAGATTCTTTCCAGGAATGAAGTACGTGTCTCGTTGCCAGCCCTGAGCGGCGATCTGTGGTTTGCTTCACGTGCACCACTGCGAACGGTCGCGCGAGTTTGATCGCCACGAGTCAAGCGTACAACGACCGCTATGGAGAAATACGAATGGATCGTTTGCGTCGAAATTCTAGTCCAATCAAGGAGGAACGGGTCATGAACAAGGTAACCAGCACATTAATCGCGGCCGTCGCCGCACTCACGCTGTCGGGCGGCGCTTATGCACAGAGCAACAACACGCTGGCGACCCCGACCACCGTGTCGCCGGCCAATGCAACGAGCGGCTACGGCACGCCTGGCGTCACCAACTCGGACAGCGGCATGGCCGCCGGGTCGCCGAACTCGGGCCTGCCGAATAGCACAAACAATAGCTCAACGTCCCTCACCAACGCTCCCGGGAGTCACAACACGCTGGCGACCCCGAGCGTAGTGTCGCCGGCTGCCCAATAACAGCAATTAAGGATGACAACCAGGCGCAAATAAGCGCAAAGCGACTAAGCGCTTCAATCGCGTAGGGCGCAGCTGTAATTGCGACCGGTGCCGCAGTTTCGAGACTAGCAGGAGCTAGTCAATACGATCGACCTACGCGGTTCCATACTGTCGAGCGTCACGGATAGTAACAACTTCGCGACCAAGCACCGTCATGGACGCGCAAATGCTGACGGGGGCGTGAGCAGTTCAAGCCCCGGCAGAGCGAGACATCGACACGCTTAGCGTGTGTCGTAACGGACTATCTCCACGAACCCCGCAAATCTGGAGTTCGAGTCCCTCATTGGCCACCCATCGTAAGAAAGACCGCTGCCCTCACGGACAGCGGTCTTTTGTTTCTCCCTGACCTCTTCCTGGCAGCGGCTTGCGGCACACCGACTGGTTGCATGCCCGTAGGGTGACCGAATAATAGCGACTGGCGACACAGTTCAGCGACTGTGGGAAAAAGTTAATGCAACTGGCCTAGCCTGCCATAACGCGCCAGATGGCCGAATTCGCCCCAACTGAATGACCGCTTCGCGGAAAAGCGAAGGACCGAATGGGTCGATCAGAGACGCTCATCCACCCAAGTTGATACTCCAGGCATCCGCGATTGGGCACCTGCCCTTGCAAGCCGGCAGCCAGCAAGAAAGTGCAAAGTTAAATGAACCAAGCTCCGGATAGTTCGAAGTTAAGTGAACCGCGGATTCAAGGTTGAATGAGCAGATCGGCCGCAAAGCCTCATCCCGTCAACGTGCGCCGTTCAACGTTGAATGAACGTCCACACTTCCTTGCTCACGTCGAAACTCAAACAGGTATCCTTTATCCTGATTAGGATAAAGGCTCCGTTGTACGCGAATCAGGGAAAATGAAACATACGAAAACTCTTAAATTTGATTGAAACACCAGGATCGTTGCGAGTTCCAACGTGGATGGAAAACTCTCCTTCCCGCAGGACATGACGGCGCGAGCCCGCGCACGTTTGCCAGCTACGCAGCCATACTGCTTCGCAGTGCTTCGAAAATTCGGCCCCACAAGGACGAGGCACAAGTGTATCGGACGCTAACTCAGACTTCGACCTGGCCGAATGGACAGATCCTGCCCGAAATCGAGAAGGCTCACGGCGAACTACTCCGGCGACCACGTCGACGTTCTCACTCCCCCGCCTGCAGCTCCAGCGGAAAAGTAATCTCAAACGTCGTCCCCTCCCCCTCATGCGAATCGAAGCGAATCTGGCCACCCAGCACCCGGCTCAGCTCCCTGACAATCGCGAGCCCAAGCCCCGCACCCGGGACATCCTCCTCAGTCGCCCGTTCGAACTCCCTGAACACCCGCTCGCGGTCTGACGCACCGATGCCCACGCCCGTGTCCGACACCCGCAAACGCCAATGGCCGTCGCCGTGCTTCGTCATCGCCAGCTCGACTTCGCCCACCTTGGTGTACTTCGCCGCGTTGGTCAGCAGATTGAGCGCCACCTGTTTGACCTTGAGACGGTTCGAGACGACCACGCCCAAGCTGGCGTCGAACGTATGGGACAGGCGCAAACCCTTGGCCTCGATGGCGGGACGGCACGAGGCGACCAGCTCGTCGAACAGTTCGCGCAAGTCGAACGTCTCGCGCGTCAGGTGATTCGTGTCGCCGAGCACGACCGAATACTCGACCAGCTCATCCACCAACACCTTCATGTCCGCTGCCTGACGGTTCGCCAGCGCCAGCGCCGCTTCGACCTTCGCGGGCGCGCGCGACATCAACTGCAACGCCATCGAGAAAACGTTGAGAAAATTGCGCAGGTCGTGCACGACGCTGCGCGTGATGTGCATACGCGACTCGTACAGGTCCCCAACCAGCCGCTGCTTGAGCGTCAGTTCGTGATTGGCGCGCTCCAGCCGTCCGGTGTATTCGTCGATTTTGCGGTCGCGCTCGGTCACGACCTCGCGAATCGAGGTCAGCGTGACAAAACTGACCGCCTCGTCGATAAAGTGCCGCGCGCGTTCCTCGTGACGCCGGGAAAAGAACGGCCGTGACTCGCCGAACTGAACAATCTGGCCCGTCAGCATCTGGCGGAACAGATCGAGTTCGCGCACCAGTTCGTCGATCCGGTAGCCCTGCCGCCAGCGCAGCTTGCCGTGCTTGCGCGCGCTACGCTCGATGGCGGGCTCAACCTGATCGAGATCCTGATCCTCCAGCGCGCTGCAGATCTCGTCCAGAATGTTCGGAATATGGTCGGACAACTGCTCGTAGGTCAGCCGGTCGGACTCGGTCAACTCTGCATCATGGAACACCGCCTTCATCCAGCGCTCGGTCAGGTTGACCTGATTGAGCCGAAGGTGTTCGGCAAACGCGCGGAGCGGACGTACTTGCGTATCGGGCATCGGTGAGGGCCTGCCGCCACGAAAGAGAAGAACGGATGAATATGCGAAGGCACCCGCGCAAGCGCGCCGGATGACTAGTTACGTGAGCGTATCACGCGAGTCCGGGAGCACGAGCATCAGCCCATTACGTCATACGATTAGGCGCAGTCTTGCGCAGCGGCGCCTGACACATCGAATAGACAGGTGCGGCATGCAGGTTGCAACGTAGAGTGCGACGCTTCCTTGCAAGCAGAGGTTGCAGCGTCTCGCATTAGTCTGCGATGCCTGTCTAAAACCACGCATGGGCGGCGGCTGTGAAGGATGAGCCGCAGATGAGGAAAGGTCCGCGAGGACCGCGCAGGGCACCGGCTTCTGCAATTCAGCCCATCTGAATCATGCTTGGCCGGCGGCCTGCGATAGTGCGCCGTTGGTCTATCTGGCGCTGGCAAAGAAACTGACTAGACCAGTTCGAACACCACGTCTTGCGCACCTTCCCACAGCACCTTGGTGCCCAGTTCGCGCAGATGCTCCTTGCCTTCGACGATCGTCAGGAAGTGGTTGCCGGCCAACTGCCCCATTTTGCTGGCGAAGCAGCACGAACCGTAGGCGAGGATGATCTCCGTTTCGCTATAGCCGCCGGGGTAGAACAGAATGTCGCCGACCGACGGATGACTCGTATGATTTTCGAAGCCCACGGCCTTGCCCCCGTCTTCGAGCTTGAAGTCGCCGAGCGGCACCCAGCAGCCTTCGCCGCTCCAGCGCACGTGGATCAGTTTCTGGCGATACGGCAGGAGTTTCAGGAAGGCGGCCACCGTCTGCGGTGCATCCGGGTGGGTCTCAGCGATAAATTCGTGGCCGCAGGAGGTGATTCGAAGTCGTGTCATTGCTGTAGATCCGCTTGGTCAGGTTGAACGGGATGGTCGGCCGTCCGATATTCTGTCGACACGGGCAGCCCGGTGACAGATACAGTTTCAACACGCCCGGTCAGGCCAGTTGCTCTCCGCGCCCTATCTTAGCGCCCCAAAAAGCTGGAACGATGTCGACGAACAGGATCGTCACGATCCCCCTTCCCGGAAAACCCGGCGCATAACCAGTCTCCGACTCGTCCGCGAACGCAGGTACGTTGGCGTACGCAAGGACCGCCCGATCACGACAACGCGTCGAGCATCCGATACCACACCACGCCCGCAGCAATGTAGAAGCGCTGCAACCCATGCAACGGAATCGGCCTGATCGGCGTCATCGCAAACGGAAACGTCGTACTCGTGTCGCTGCACAAGCGGGCAGCGAGGTGCTTGCCAAGCGTTGTCGCCATTGCAATGCCACGGCCGTTGTAGCCGAGTGCAATCGTGAGGCCGGGCGCCGGTTCGTGGACGTGCGGCAGAAAGTCCGCGGTGATCGCGATGCGCCCCGCCCAGCGGTATTCGTATTCGATGCCCTTGAGTTGCGGGAACAGCAGTTGCACTGACCGTTCGAGGTGCGACCAGTCGCCTGCGCTGCGCGGCTCGGAAAACGGCCCGCGGCCACCCATCAGCAGGCGGCCTTGTGCGTCGCGGCGGAAATAAAGCAGCAGACGGCGCGAATCGGACGCCACTTCGCCGCCGCTCAGAATGCTGTCGCTCACGTCGGGCGCCAGCGGCCGGGTCGCGACGATAAAGCTGTTCGCCGCGATCACGGTTCGCTCCAGTCGCGGCCACAGCGGCCCGGTATAGCCGTTGGTCGCCAGCACAACGCAGTCTGCCGTCACAACCGGCCCGCGTGCGGTGGCGATACGCCACGCCCCGCCCTCGCGGGCCAGCGAGGTCGCCAGCGTGCCGCCATGCACGGCGACACCGAAGTCGAGCGCCGCCCGTGCGAGGCCGCGCGCATAGCTAAGCGGCTGGATGCTGCCGGCGCGATGGTCGACCCAGCCGCCGACGAAGGCGCCGGTGCCCACGCGCCGCGACACCGCTTGCGCGTCAAGCACGCTCACGGAGGCACCGCGCGCCTCCCACTGGCGCGCGCGCCGCACCACCGTTTCCAGCATGGCGGCTGAATGCGCGGGCTGGATCCAGCCGCGCCGCACCGCTGCGCAATCGATGCGGTACCTGTCGATCAGCTCGAAGACCGTGTCGGCCGCGCCGCCCACGGTATCGACGAGCGCATTGCCTGCGCGCTCGCCGTAGCGCCGCACGAGTTCGTCAGGGTCATACTTCAGGCCCGGGATGACCTGGCCGCCGTTGCGGCCCGATGCGCCCCACCCCGGCTCGGCGGCATCGATCACGCACACGCGCACGCCGCGCTCGGCAAGATGCAGCGCCGTCGATAACCCGGTGTAGCCGGCCCCGACGATCGCCACGTCGAAGGCGCAGGATTCAGTGAGCGGCGGCGTGCTGGGCGCAGGCACGGCGGTTGCCGCCCAGAGCGAGTCGGGCAAGGGCATGTCAGCTTTCACAGCGATCATTTCGGCGTGCTGGCGGATGAGGAAGCGGAATCGTGAGAGGACAGAAGACGGCGCAGGAAGTCCTGGGTGCGCGGATGCCGTGGATGCTCGAGCACCTCGCGCGCCGCACCCTCCTCGCAGATCGTGCCGCCATGCAGAAAGCAGACGCGGTCTGCCACATCGCGGGCAAAGCCCATTTCATGCGTGACAACGATCATCGTCATGCCGTCGCGGGCGAGGGTGCGCATCACATTGAGCACTTCGCCGACCAGTTCCGGGTCGAGTGCGGAAGTCGGTTCGTCGAACAGGATGGCCCGCGACTTCATCGCCAGCGCCCGGGCAATCGCCACACGCTGCTGCTGGCCGCCGGAGAGCTCCCCCGGATGCGCATTCATCCGGTGCGAAAGGCCGACCTTTTCGAGCAGGTGTCGCGCTTCGTCGCGTGCCTCGGCCGGCGCGACCTTCTTGACGTACACCGGGCCTTCCATGACATTTTCCAGCGCGGTGCGATGCGGGAACAGGTTGAAGCGCTGGAACACCATGCCGACCTGGGTCCGCAGTTCGTGGATGTTTTTCGCGTGCGCGTCGACGCGCATGCCGGCGATCTCGATCGCGCCGTCGTCGTATGTTTCGAGGCCGTTGATGCAACGCAGCAGCGTCGATTTTCCGGAACCGGACGGCCCGATCAGGCATACCACCTGCCCCGTTTCCACCCGCAGCGACACGCCTTTCAACACAGGCTGATCGTGGAACCGCTTGTGCACCGCCGTGACCTCGATCATGTGCTTTTCCTCAATCCGAGCCGTTTTTCGAGCCGGTGCAAACCGAACACCAGCGGCATGCTGAGCGCGAGATAGAGCAGCGCGACCAGCGTAAACACGGTCATGTTCTGAAACGTCGACGACGCAATCAACTGGCCCTGACGGGTCATTTCCGCGACCGTGATCGTCGAGGCGAGCGAGGAGTCCTTGAGCATCATCACGAGGGTGTTGCCGTACGGCGGCAGCGCAATGCGGAACGCCTGTGGCAGCACCACCCGCCGCATGATCAGCGCACCGCGCATGCCGATAGACTGCGCGGCTTCGATCTGGCCAAGGTCGATCGCTTCGATGCCCGCACGGAAGTTCTCAGCCTGATAGGCGGAGTAGGCAACCCCAAGCCCGGCGACGCCCGCCTGAAACGCCGAGAGCTGAATGCCGATATCGGGCAGCACGAAGTAGATATAGAACAGCTGGACGATAATCGGCAGCCCGCGAATCACGTTGATCACGGTGGTCGCGAACATCGACGCGGCCCGGTTGCGCGATACCTTCAGCAAGGCCAGCACCAGACCGAGCAGCGAGCTCAACACAAACGAGCACGCGGTGATCTCAATCGTGACGACAGCGCCTTTCAGCAGGATCGGCAGGAAGTCGATCGCATTCTGCAGAAACATGGTCTTCCCTCGATGCATCAGGGACCGCGCCCGCAGCGGGCGCGGCGAACGCGGATGAGGTCTTTCCCGCAGCGAATTGCGCGGTTATTCCATATGCCACTTCTGCAGGATCTGCTGCAGCGAGCCATCCAGCTTCATCTTCTTGATGGCCTGATTGAGCAGTTCGAGCGTCGCTGTGTCGCCCTTTCGGACTACGAAGCAAACCTGGCCTTTCACATCCGGCTGGTACTCCTTGACGAGACGCACTTGCGGATTCGCGCCGTGCTCGAGCTGATACGCGATGATCGGCTGGTCGCCGAAGCCCGCCTTGATCCGGCCGAGCGCGACGTCGCGCATGATGTCGGCCACCGAGTCATACGTGCGCACTTCCTTGAAGATGCCACGCTTGTCCAGCGAATCGACGAAAGCCGTGCCGACCTGCGCACCCACTACTTCGCCCTTCAGGTCGTCCATCGACGTGTAGTGCCCGGTGTCGTCTGCCTTGACCATCAGCCCTTCGCCGTACGAGTAGACCGTGTCGGAGAAATCGACGACCTGCTGGCGCGCCGGCGTCTTCAGCATCGCGGCGGAGATGATGTCGACCTTCTTGGTGGTGAGCGACGGGATCAGCGCGGAGAACACCGTCGGCTGGACGCTGACCTGGAAGCCACTTTCCTTGCCCGCCGCCGTGATGGCATCGACCATCATCCCCTGAATCGAACCGCTCTTTACGTCGAGGAAGGTGAACGGCACGCCGGTCGCCGTTGCTCCTACCGTAAAGGTCTCGGCTGCCGCCAGCGCGGGAGCCAAAGCGATGACAAGGCCGGCTGCAGCACCGGCGAGGCGTTTGACGAGCGGAATCATGCGGATCTCCAGGTTGGGACGAACTGAACCTACGACTGCTCTTCCACAGCGATATGCGGTGTGTGAAACATAATAATTGAATCAAAAATATCGCAATGAAATTTATATGTATCGATTAGCGATACGGTATGATGAGATCCATCTCCAGGCAATACCCAACCCAAGCACACCGTCAAACACCCCGGCCTGACGGCCGGAGCTTGTGAGGTCTGGCTCTCGCGAGCTCGAGTTTGACCAGACCTGGTGTGACGGCATCAGGTCACACTACGTTGTGCAGAAGACAGCAGCCCCACCGCCAGATCCTTCCTCAGTCTGGCGCTCTGGAAGTCGCAGCAGCAGACAAGCCCCGGGTAGGCACGAAACGGGCTGCGACCGGC
>DASZIR010000065.1:0-54058 GCA_035948995.1 Paraburkholderia sp.
GCTTTGCGGCAAGGAAAGCTTTACGGCACAGGTAGTTTCCCGCGTTGTACAGACGCGAGACGCGTTCGCCCAGCACACGCAACGTCGCCGCTTCCTCACGGGAAGGCGCGATGCGTAATGTGTTGGTGCGAATTTCACTCATGAACCATGAATATCACAACACTGTATGTTTGTGGTCCTCCCTGTATGGGCAGTGGACATGCGAATCTGACCCACCGTAATTGGGGAATGACCATGTTTGTACTGTACTCAATCGATGCGCCTGAGCGCTCTGCCTCACCGGCCTGAAGGCCGGTGCATCCCGCGCGATTTGGTGAATCCGGAGTTGGTGGACCAGCGCTATTACGGACGGAATGTGTGCGCGACGGCGGCAGACGGCCTGGCGCAGCTCAAGCCACTGCTCTTGCAGCTCATGGCAAGCTGATAAACTGCTTCACACAAGAGGCGTATTTATGCCTCTTAGTAGAATATAATTCAATTAAGCGCCCTAAACATGCCTCTTGTGAAACTTGACCTGTTGGTGTGATAGTTCTACAATAGAGGCAGAAAAAGGGCGCTTGTCTGTGTTTTATCTGGTTTAGAGGCAACATAAGGGCGCTTGTGCAGCTTGTTCATAGGGGGGTTTCAAGATGACCGTCAGTCAGACACTCGACGAGCTGGAAATCGACCTGGGCGAGAAGCTCAAGCGGCTCCGGCTCAACAAGAACTGGGACCAGAAGACGCTCGCGGCGCGCGCCGGCGTGAGCGTGCGTGCCTTGCGCAACATCGAGGCCGGCCAAGGCTCGACCGTCAAGACGCTGTTGAGCGTCGTGCGCGCGCTCGGCCGTGAGTCATGGCTGCAGACGGTAGCTCCAGTGGCGACCGTCAATCCGTTGACCTTGACAAGCCGCGCGTCAAAGCGCGTACGCGCGACAAGTCCCACGGTCAAGGTCAACGCGGCCAAACGGCTCCTCGCCACCGCCAGGCTCGCCGAAGCCGAGGGCCAACCGGCGCCTGGCTCGGCGGTCGAACTCAATGCAGCCCGGCGCCTGCTCGCGACCGTGAATCAAGCGAATGCGCAGCCGCCCAAGTCCCGAAAAAAGCCCGAATAGCAATGGCGCATTCTTGAAGGAATCGTATGGTCACGAAGAAGACTGCAACAAAAGCGGCAGCGAAGAAGACTCCCGCGGCGAAGAAAGCGGCGGCGAAGAAGCCCTTCACGCACGTCGGTGTGGTCGAAGTGCATCTGTGGCAGACACATATCGGCTCGGTGACGCTCGACCCGACATACGGCTTCTACGTCTTCAACTACACGCCGGAGTTCGCCGGTAGCGGCATTGAGCCGTCGCCGTTGCAGATGCCGCTGTCGGAAGATAGCTACATTTTCACGGACCTTCCGGAAGCGACGTACAAGCGACTGCCGGCCATGCTCAGCGACGCGCTGCCCGATGACTTCGGCAATGCGCTCATCAACCGCTATATGGCGGACCACGGTATCGCGGCCCCTAACGTCACGCCGCTCGACCGGCTGGCCTACATGAGCAATCGCGCGATGGGTGCGCTGGTATTCAAGCCCGCGCGCGGCCCGGCGACGCACAAGCCCACCTCCATCGAACTCAGTTCACTCGTCGAGCAGGCGCGTCAGGCTGTGACGGGCGCAATGGACGACAATGACCATGCAAACGCCGCGCCGCGCAGCATCATCGACGTCGGCACATCCGCCGGCGGCGCGCGGGCGAAAGCCGTCATCGCGTGGAACCCGAAGACCGACGAAATCCGCTCGGGCCAGCTGGAGGCTCCGGACGGCTTCGAACACTGGCTGCTCAAGTTCGACGGAATGGGCGACGACCACGAGCTTGGCGCCTCGCAGAACTATGGCCGCGTCGAGTACGCCTATCACCTGATGGCGCGCGCCGCGGGCATCGACATGACCGATTGCCGGCTCCTGAAGGAGAACGGCCGCGCACATTTCATGACCCGGCGTTTTGACCGGGAAGGCATGAGTGGCCGCAATCACATGCAGACCCTCTGCGCGATGTCTCATGTCGACTACAAGAAGAAGGGCACCAATGCCTATTCGCAGCTCTTCTCGGCGATGACGCAACTGAACCTTCCGTACGAGGACATGGAAGAAGCGTTCCGGCGGATGGTATTCAACGTGATGGGCCGCAACTGCGACGACCACACGAAAAACTTCTCCTTCTTGCTTCGCGAAGGCAGCGCCACCTGGGAATTCGCGCCGGCCTACGACGTCACCTTCGCTCACAATCCCACGGGCGAATGGACCAGCCAGCACCTGATGTCGGTGAACGGAACGTTCAAGGGTTTCGAAGTCGAAGACCTGCTGGCGGAGGCGGACCGGTTCAAAGTTGGCACCGCGAACGACGTCATCGAGCAGGTGCGCGAAGCCATCCGACAGTGGCCGCAATTTGCCGAGTCCGCGGACCTTCCTGAGAACGAGATGGTCGACCGCCAGAAGCAGCTGTTGCTGCTCGATTGACACAGGAAAAGGTCCACCTCACAGCCTGGCCGTTCCGTTAAGGAGTTGCTAAGGCCGAATCGGGAGCCTCATTGATAGCCCCTCCAGCTTCTGGCTGAGAGGGGCTTTCTTCATTGCCGGCGCCGTTCGCGGCGGTCTGTCGACGGCGCGGGCGCGCGCCCGTAACGAAGTACAGGATGTCTTTCTCGGCAACGGGTATGACGGCTTTGGGTTTCGACGTCGGACTTACCGACGAACTCGCAGCCAGGGATTCGGCCTACCGGCAGACCGCCCACGCTTGCGCTCGTGCTGCGGCGGTGCCCCGAAATCGGCGCACCTGGGATTCTTGCAGTGATTGACCTGGATGCCCGCAGCCGTCGGCGGATAGCGCCACGGCCATTTCTTGAGGCTCTCCGAGTCTGAAGGAAATTTTTCCGCTGACAAGAATGCGCTGCAGCCATTGACTGGAGCGCATTTTGAAGCGGTCAGGCCCCGCCTGGCAACTCCTTAACAGAACGGCTAGTACCGCAACGAGCCATTTCCTCATCAGAATCCTCGTCTGGCTGTGACCTGCCTTTGATCGGAGGCGGCTGCCGGCCGGTTCGTGCATCAGGGATCAATGACGTCGGCGCAGGCGTCGGTCGGCGCGGCCGCCGCGTGGCCGACCACCGGCACGATCTTCAGTCCGGCCGAAGCAATCCGGCACGGCGCGGCGGCAAGGCCGCACCCGGCCAGCCCCGCGCACAGCGTCACCAGCACGCCGAGCGCACCGAGGCGGCCAATCCTGCCGGCCCAGCAAAGACGCGCAATCCTGCGGGTGTCTGGCGTCATGTGGACGTCTCCTGCTTTCAATGCTGCGCGGGTTTGCGCGCCTGCGGAATGCGTGACGCGTGTGTTGCCGACTGCCTGGCCGACTAGCTGGCCGATACAGGCCGCACCGCAGCCGCGGCCTCTTTGGCACGCGCCCGGGCTTCATCCGTGTTCGCGCCGGTGGCCAACGCCACGCCCATGCGCCGCTTGACGAAACTCTCGGGCTTGCCGAAGAGCCGCAGATCGGCATTGGGCACGGCCAGTGCCGCGGCCACCCCCTCGAATGCGATGCCCGCCTCATCCATTCCGCCGTAGATCACCGCGGAGGCACCCGGCGCACGCAGCGACGTATCCACCGGCAAACCGAGAATGGCGCGCGCATGCAATTCGAATTCCGACAGGCGTTGCGAACACAGCGTGACGAGACCCGTGTCATGCGGACGCGGACTCACTTCCGAGAACCATACACCATCGCCGCGCACGAAAAGTTCCACACCGAAGAGGCCCCGGCCGCCGAGCGCCGCCGTCACCTTGTGCGCAATCTCACGCGAGCGTTCGAGCGCGACGGGGCTCATCGGTTGCGGCTGCCACGACTCGACGTAGTCGCCCGCGACCTGGACGTGGCCGATCGGATCGCAGAAGTAAGTGCTCGTCTCACCCGAAGCCGGATCGATCGCGCGTACCGTCAGTTGCGTGATCTCGTACTCGAAGTCGATAAAGCCTTCGACGATGACGCGCCCATGATTCACGCGGCCGCCGGCCATTGCGTATTGCCATGCGGGTTCGACGTCGGCATCGCTTTTCAGTACCGACTGACCCTTGCCCGATGACGACATCACCGGCTTGACAACGCACGGATAGCCGACCTTGGCGATGCCCGCCTTCAGTTCGTCGAGCGAATCGGCAAACGCGTACGGCGAGGTCGGCAGGCCGAGTTCTTCGGCAGCCAGACGCCGGATGCCTTCGCGGTTCATCGTCAGTTGCGTGGCGCGCGCAGTGGGGATCACTTCGGCGAGACCGTCGGCCTCGATGGCGGCAAGCGCGTCGGTGGCGATCGCTTCGATTTCCGGCACGATCAGGTGCGGGCGCTCCTGCTCGACCAGGGCGCGCAACGCCGCACGGTCGGTCATGTCGATCACATGGGCGCGATGCGCGACCTGATGACCCGGGGCGTTCGGATAACGGTCGACCGCGATCACTTCAACGCTGAGGCGCTGCAACGCGATGATCACTTCCTTACCCAGCTCGCCCGCGCCGAGCAGCATGACGCGCGTGGCCGATGTCGAAAGCGGGGTGCCGATCCGTTGGCCGATCTGCATGGGGTCTCCAGAAAAATGTCGGATGAGATGGAATGGGTAGATCAGCGATGTTAACATGCGCACCCTCTGTACCGCCCGTGCGGCATCGTGCGCCGTAACGCCCGCGCGTCGCTACGCCAGGCCACGATCGCTCGCGTGCGGCAACCTTAGTGCGTTACCCTTACGCCTTCGCCAGTTTGAAGAGGATCGACGCCATGTCCACAACGTCTTCAGCGCGACGTATTGCGCGTCTCATTGCACCGTTGCGTGCGCCACGGCTTGCGCCGCCCGGCTCGCACCTGCGCGTGCAGGCTCGCACCACGCTCGCCGCGCTGACCGTTGCCACGCTGCTCACCGCCTGCGCGATGCCGACCCATCCCGACGCCAAAGCTCCGCCGCCCGATCCGTTCAACCCGGCGGCAACACAACTGCTCGACGACACCTCCTGGGATCTCACCAGCTGGAAGCAGGCGGACGGTACCCTGCGCGCCGTCCCGGGCGCAGACAGCGGCGCGCCGATCACGCTGGCGCTGTCGACCGCGGGCGGCCAGCGCCGCGCGAGCGGCTTCTCCGGCTGCAACCGCTACATGGGCACCTACGGACTGAAGGACGGCAAGCTGGGTTTCGGACCGCTCGCCGGCACGCGGATGGCCTGCGCGACGCCCGGCGGCCAGATCGAAGGTCCGTATCTCGACGCGCTGGCACACATCGAGCGCACCGGCGTGCAGATGCGCGCGCCGCAGGAATTGCAGTTGATCCTCGAGAACGGCGATAGGCTGATATTCGCGCGCCACGGTCAATGAGGACGCCAGGCGGCGGCCGGTTGCCGGAGCGTCGCTGCAGCCGCCGTCTGCCGCGAAAGCAGGCTGCTCGCCGGCCGGCTTTCCTGTGAGTGGCAAGGCAGGCGGGAGCCAGCCTGCCTCTGTCTTCGAAGCGTTACACTTCGCCGGTTTAAACTCGACGGATTGCGTTCTCGCGGATCCGTCATTCGTTGATGTCTAGCATGCACACCGTAGTTTTCGGCTGGTTCGGCGGGTCGGCCATCTGGTTTATCCCGCTCATCTGGCGTCTCGTGAAGTCTGCGCTGCCAGGCGGCGCCGGCCTGCGCGGCCCCGGCACGATCCGGCTCTGGCTCGGCTTTATCTGCGTCCTGGTGGCAAGTTGCACACTGGAGGCGTCGCTCGTCGGTATGGCTGGGGTCGACGGCTTGGGGCACGCGCTGGCGGCCGGCCTTGGCAAGCTGCTCGGACACGTCGCCACGCCGCTCGTGATGCTGGCGCTGCTGGTGCTGAGCCTGCCGTGGCTGATCGACTTTCGCTGGCGCCGTGTCGCTGCATGGGCGGACAGCGCGTTCGGCCTTGGGCTGACGCGCGGACTCGCGAGGCGTGACGAGGAAGCGCGCCGCCGCAGCAGCACCGGCGACACGCTGCCCGCGTATGCGTCCACGCCGACCAATACGATGGCGCCGAAAACCAATGGACGTAAAGGACGTTACACGCGCCCGACCGTGTGGCGGCCGCCGGCGGCCGCACGTGGCACGGCGGCGGGCGCCGCCGGTGCGGGGGTGGGAGCCGGGAAGGACGCGCTGGCCGGCGACGCACGCGGCACCGGGGCGGCAGGTGGCGCGGGTTGGCAGGCGAAGGATATGACGTCGCGCGGTCAGGCGAGTTCGGCTGAGTCCGCGGCAAGGGCTCGCGTCGGCACGCCGGTGCGGCAAGGTGGCGGTCATGCCCCGGCTCAGGCTCACCCCGCTGGCTCCGGGCCCGATAAGGCGGCTCCGCGAATGCCGGCCGAACCTGTCGCGCCGGCGGGATGGTTGCGCGGCGACGCGTCAGACCGCCCGGCTGCGCAGCGCAGCCCATTGGGCACCGCCGCGACGGCGGCCGGATTGAGTGGAGCGGCAGACGCGTCGAAGGCATTGCCCACCAACCGGGCGACACCTGTAACGCCTGGCTCCATCGCAGGCACTGGCCGTGCGCCGTCCACGCGAAACGCCGCAGAACCCGTGCGCGCGAGCGCGCCTTTGGCGACGCCGCGCAGCACGCCGCCGAGCGCGCCGGTGCAGACGCCGCGGCCCGCCTCCGGCGTATCGCCGACGCCCGGGCGCCCTGCCGGCTCCGGGGCGCGCGCGCCGAGCTTTTCGCGCCCCGTGGCGACGACACAGAGCGTCACCCCGCCCGCCAGCGTCCAGGAAACGCTACGCAGCATCGAAGAAAACGCCGCGCGCTGGACCAGCATCGCCGGTGCCAGCCTGGCGCGACGCAGCGGTCTCGCGAGCGATTCGCCGGCATCGCCAGTGACTGATGAGGTGGCGCGAAGCGACGCTACAACGCCTGCGCCGACGGCAACGGCCGCCCCCACGAGCGACGCTCAGCCTGACAACGAAGCCGTTGTGCGTGCACAGTCCGGAAGCCCGGAGCCTGCCGGGCTTGTGAGCTGGCCGGTCGTGCCGTCTGCGGTCGAGTTGCCCGTTGTTGAGGCGACTGCGCAAGAACCGGTCGCTCCGGTAACTGGGCTTGCATCGCCGGACACGCGGTTGCCCGCACTTGTCCCGGCCGACCTGCAACCTGGCGCGCAAACGGCGATACCAACCTCGTCGAACGCTCCTGTCGAGACGCCCGTCATGCGGGTCCCCACCGTCGGCGCCGGCTCACCGGCCGCAAGCGTCCCAGCGGACACAACGTCGCGGCGCGTCGACAGTCAACCGTCGACACCAGCCCCCTCGGCCACCGCATTGGCAGAAGCCGCCCTGCCCCGCCCAGAACTGATCGTCGAGACGGCCGCATCCGCCATGATGGAAGCTTCGCACGCCGCCATCGACGCCGAAGCCGAAGCCCACGCAACCGTACAGGCGCCCCCTCCCGCCGCCAGCGTCGAACACGCCGCCACCTTGAGCGCGACACGCGCGCCGGTCGCCAGCGTGATCATCGACAGGGCGTTGGTACCATGGGAAACGGAGATTAACGACGCCGCCGCGGGTCGCGCCGTATCATCGGCAGCGCCCGCGCATGTCGCCACCAGCGCGCCCGCATCTGCTGCCAGCACACCCGCACCCATTGCCGCGCCGACGCTATCCGTGGCCCACGCGACAGAACCAGAAGCGCGACGGGAACCTGCACCAGCAATCCTGGCAGAAACCACCGCTACGTCTGTACATGCCGAGCCGCCCCCGTCGCACAGCCCTGCCCTATCGAACGTGGTCCGTTTCCCAGGGCCTGCCGCGACGGGTGCCGCCGTTCAAACCGGCCAGCAAACGCTCCGCGCCGCCGGCCACCCGCATGCCGAAAGCCTCCTCGCCCCGAGCGCCAATGCAACGGTCGACGAGACCGAAGACGCGGACGACAACGACATCGACATCGACAACGCAGACGCCCCCGCAGACACCCCGTTCCGCATCCCGCGCAGCGAGCCGGCCAACGAACCCGTCGCGCCGCGCCCCCCGGTGCGCGGTCACGCGCCAACCGTATTCGAATTCCATGCGCCGGCGGCGTCGATGGTCGAACTGCCGACGCTCGACCTGCTTGCGCGCGCCGACACCGATGTCGAACCCGTCTCCGAAGAGAGGCTCGCCGAAACCGGCCAGTTGATCGAACAGCGCCTGCAGGAGTTCAAGGTGCCGGTGACCGTGGTCGGCGCCTCGGCGGGCCCGGTGATCACGCGCTTCGAAGTCGAGCCCGCGCTCGGCGTGCGCGGCAGCCAGATCGTCGGCCTGATGAAGGACCTGTCGCGCGGACTCGGCCTCACGTCGATCCGCGTCGTCGAAACGATTCCCGGCAAGACCTGCATGGGTCTCGAATTGCCGAACGCGAAGCGCCAGACGATCCGCCTGTCGGAAATCCTCGAGGCGAACGTCTATCAGCACTCGCACTCGATGCTCACGCTCGCGATGGGCAAGGACATCACCGGCCATCCGGTGGTCGCCGATCTCGCCAAGGCACCGCACATGCTGGTGGCGGGCACGACCGGTTCGGGCAAGTCGGTGGCGATCAACGCGATGATCGTGTCGCTGCTCTACAAGGCCACGCCCGAAGAGGTGCGCCTGATCATGATCGACCCCAAGATGCTGGAGCTGTCGGTCTACGAAGGCATTCCGCACCTGCTCGCCCCGGTCGTCACGGATATGAAGCTCGCCGCCAACGCGCTCAACTGGTGCGTCGGCGAAATGGAGAAACGCTACCGCCTGATGTCGGCGGTCGGCGTGCGCAACCTCGCGGGCTTCAACCAGAAAATCCGTGACGCCGAAGCCGCCGGCAAGAAACTCGGCAACCCGTTCTCGCTAACGCCCGAAGCGCCCGAGCCGCTCGCGACGCTGCCGCTGATCGTCGTCGTGATCGACGAGCTTGCGGACCTGATGATGGTGGCGGGCAAGAAAATCGAAGAGCTGATCGCGCGCCTCGCACAGAAAGCGCGCGCCGCCGGCATCCACCTGATCCTCGCGACGCAGCGGCCTTCGGTCGATGTGATCACCGGTCTCATCAAGGCCAACATTCCGACGCGCGTCGCCTTCCAGGTGTCATCGAAGATCGACTCGCGCACGATTCTCGATCAGATGGGCGCCGAGTCGCTGCTCGGCCAGGGCGACATGCTGTTTCTGCCGCCAGGCACCGGCTATCCGCAGCGCGTGCACGGCGCGTTCGTCGCCGACGAGGAAGTGCACCGGATCGTCGAATATCTGAAGCAGTTCGGCGAGCCGCAATACGAGGAAGGCATTCTCGACGGCCCCGCCACCGAAGGCGCGACCCAGGACCTGTTCGGCGACGCCCCCGATGCCGAAGCCGACCCGCTCTACGACGAAGCCGTCGCCTTCGTGGTGCGCACGCGGCGCGCGTCGATCTCGTCGGTGCAGCGGCAATTGCGCATTGGCTACAACCGCGCGGCACGGCTCGTCGAGCAGATGGAGACAGCAGGACTCGTGTCGCCGATGGGCATCAACGGCAGCCGCGAAGTGCTCGCGCCTGGGCCTGCCGAGTAAGCGGCCAGGCCTCACCGGCTGATACGGCCAGTTCATCCAGAAGAAAAGGGCCTCGGAGGCATGCATACCTCCGAGGCCCGCTTCGTTGACGCCGTCGTCTCACGCCGCGTCATCACACCGCCTTACGAAGGCGAAACCAGCTTGAAATCCACCGGCGAGCCGATATCGATCCGCTTCGGGTTCGCTTCGAGCAAGCCGCTCTGCTGATCGCGCCTGAACACATACGCGGTGTCGCTGTTCTGGTTGCCCACGATCAGCCAATTGCCGGTCGGATCGATCGCAAACTCGCGCGGTGCCTTGCCGAGACTCGACTGCCGTCCCACCAGTTTCAGATGGCCGTTGGCCGGATCCACCGCGAAGATCACGATTTCATTCGCGTCGCCGCGGTTGCTCGCATAGAGGAAGCGCCCATCCGGCGACAGATGAAGCGCCGCCGCCCCCACCTGCCCCTTGAAGCCCGGCGCGGTGAGCGGCGACACCTGTAACAGGGTGAGCTTGCCGTCGTCGTAGCGGAACGTGCTCACCGTGGCCGCCAGTTCGCTCGTCAGATACGCGTATTTCCCATTGGCACCAAACACCAGATGGCGCGGGCCGCTGCCGGGCTTCACATCGGAATAACGCCACTCGGTGGGACCGAAAAGACCCCGGCTGCCATCCGGCGTGTAGCGATACGAATAGAGCTTGTCCGCGCCGAGATCCTGCGCGAACAGATACTGGACATCCGGCGAGAACACCGTCGAATGCACATGCGAGTTGTCCTGGCGTCCCTTCACCGGACCACCGCCTTCATGATGCACGGTCAGCACCGCGTTGCCCACCTGGCCGTCGGCCTGCAACGGGAACACCGCAAAGCTGCCGCCCGGATCAGCCGCCACCGAGTAGTTCGCCGTCAGCAGATATTTGCCGTCCGGCGAGATCTTCAGATAGCACGGGTCGTTGCCCTCTGCCGATACCTTGTTGAGGAACGTCAGCTGGCCGCTCGCCGCATCGAAGCGGAACGCACTGATGCCGCCGCGCTGCGAGGCGGGGCCGTTGTCGCCGGGCAGCTCATTGACCGAGTACACATAACGGCGGTCGCTGCTCACGACGAGATACGACGGGTTCACCGTCTGGGCGACCGACACGCGGGTCGCCTCGCCGGTCTTCGTGTTGAAGCGGTAGACGTAGATGCCTTCGCTCTTGCCGCCGGTATAGGTGCCGACGAGCATATCGTAGACACCGTCGGCGGGCGCCGGGCCGGCATCCTGAGCAAACGCATGCGAAGCGACAATCGAGACCATAAGGACGAAACCTTTTATTATCGAGCGGGCAGACCGTGTTGGCTGGGCTGACCAGGCCGAGGCGGCCTGTGTTGCCGTGCGTGAAGCGGACTGAAGTGAGGACTGGGGCGCGGCGCGGGCGGCGGCTCGGTCACTACGAAGCATGTCGACCTCCTGACATCGGGTTGTTCGGTTTTAGTGGTGTCGCTGGTCTGCCGCGCGGTATGGACCGTTTTTGTTATCGGCGCAAGTATAGGAGAAAGCAGCGAAGCGTTGAGCCGGATCGCCCAGCCTGCAAGGCTGACAAACCGGTACTGGCGGGCGGCCTGACGGCATGCCCGGCGAGGACCCCCACTTACACCCGTCTCACCACTCGGAGTCTCCATGAACGTCACCCTCAGTCTGGGCCCGCTTGTTTCGCTGATCGCCGGCATTCTCATCCTGGTGATGCCGCGCCTCCTGAACTACATCGTCGCGCTCTATCTGATCATCATCGGCATCATTGGAATCTTCGGCATGGGAGCCTCGCACTTCTGAGCGCTAACCTTTGAGCTTCCGGGGGACGGCGTCTGACGCGGCGGCCAGCGTCATGGTCAACAGGCGCAACCGGGCCCAGGCCGGCCCGGTTGGCACCGGCCTGGGAGAACCACGAACAGAAGAAGCACGCGCAAGAGCGGCCCAAGGGCAACTGGGCGTCGTGGATCGGACAGGCGAAGCGGTGCGACGGTGGCGCCTGCCACCGCCTGACAGCCCGCAGACAGGCTTTACCCGTTGGCTAGCTGATCGAGCCGCAGGCGTCCCTGCAGCGTCAGGCCGCCGACGTCATAATGACCGTCGCCTTGCCGGTAGTGCCTGAAGCAGGCACGCTCGGTCAGGAACGCAGCCGCGGCCTGCATCCCGTTGCGGGACAAGCCTAGGCGCCCGGCGTCGAGCGATAGCATGGAATCGTCAGCGAGCTCGCTGGCGGCGGAGAGTATGGTGATGCAATCGGATTTCGACGGGTTCAGCATGGCTTTCGTCCTCGAAAACAGCGTTTGCGTACGCGATCGCCCGGCGTTACTGCACCCGCCGCCGGACCCTCGTTCATCAACCGAAGATCTGATTGTAGGCACTCGTATCTCAGAATGCCAATGCGGGTTGCCCGCAGGGCGTGCTGAACCTCAACCCGTGATACAGGTCCGGTAATAACAGCATCCCGGGCCAAAACCCGGCGCATTTTTTACACGCTGCGCTTACCCCAGTCACTTATGCCTGCACTCATCGAAGACTATGCCCTCGTCGGCGACGGCCACACCGCCGCACTGATCTCCCGTGACGGTTCGGTCGACTGGCTCTGCTGGCCGCGCTTCGACTCCGGCGCATGCTTCGCCGCGCTGCTCGGTACCGAACAGCACGGCCGCTGGCTGATTGCCCCGGACTCCGGCACGCCGCCCGTCATCACACGCCGCTATCGCGGCGAAACGCTGATACTTGAAACCGATTTCGAAACAGCCGAAGGCGCGGTCACCGTGATCGATTTCATGCCTCCCGGCAACGGCTGGTCGGAGCTGGTACGCATCGTCGTGGGGCGGCGCGGCAAGGTGCGCATGAGGATGGAACTGGTGTTGCGCTTCGATTACGGCTTTTCGATTCCCTGGGTCAGCCGTCTCAAGGACGACAGCGGCATCAAGGCGATCGTCGGGCCGGACACCGCGGTGCTGCGCACGCCCGTCGAACTGCGCGGCGAGAACATGCACACGCTCGCCGATTTCACCGTCACCGCAGGCGAACGGGTGCCGTTCGCGCTGGCGTACTCGCCGTCGCACCTGCGCATTCCGCCCGCGCGCGACCCGCACACTGCCCTGGCCCGCACCGAGAACCACTGGCTCGAATGGTCGGCGCGCAGCAGGGTCGAAGGCAGGTATGCCGGGCCCATCCGCCGCTCGCTGATTACGCTGAAGGCGCTCGCCTATGAGCCGACCGGCGGCATCGTCGCGGCGCCCACCACGTCGTTACCCGAGCAGCTGGGCGGCACGCGGAACTGGGACTACCGCTATTGCTGGCTGCGCGACGCGACCATCACCCTGCTCGCCATGATGCGCGGCGGCTACTACGACGAAGCCCGCGCCTGGCGCAGCTGGCTCGCCCGCGTGATGGCCGGGGCTCCCGAGCAGTTGCAGATCATGTACGGCCTCGCCGGCGAGCGGCGCCTGCCGGAGTCCGAAATCGACTGGCTGCCCGGCTATCAGGGTGCCAGGCCGGTGCGCATCGGCAATAACGCGGCTGGCCAGTTGCAGCTCGACGTGTACGGCGAAGTGATGAACGCGCTGCACCTCGCGCGGGTCGGCGGACTGCAGGCGGACGAAACCGCATGGAACGTGCAATGCACAATGCTCGAGCACCTCGAGACGATCTGGCAACAGCCTGACGAGGGCATCTGGGAGACGCGCGGCGGCCGCCAGCATTTCACCTTCTCGAAGGTGATGGCCTGGGTCGCCTACGATCGCGCGATCAAATCGGCCGAATCGTTCCATCTGCCCGCGCCGCTCGATCATTGGCGCGCGATGCGCGCGCAGATTCATGACGAAGTCTGCGCAAAGAGCTGGAACCCGGCGCTCAACGCGTTCACGCAGGTCTACGGCGGCGACGAGCTCGATGCGAGCGTGCTGCTGCTGCCGCTGGTCGGCTTCCTGCCGCCGTCCGACCCCCGGGTGGCGGGCACCGTCGCCGCCACCGAGAAGTACCTGATGCGCGACGGCTTCGTGATGCGCTACCGCACCACGGAATTCGACGACGGCCTGCCGCCCGGCGAAGGCACCTTCCTCGCCTGCAGTTTCTGGATGGTCGACAACCTGGCGCTGCAAGGCCGCGTCGCCGAAGCGGAAACGATGTACGAACGGCTGCTGGCGCTCGCCAACGACGTCGGCCTGCTGGCCGAGGAGTACGACCCCGCCGCCGGGCGTCTCGTCGGCAATTTCCCGCAGGCCTTTTCGCACGTGGCGCTGGTGCACACCGGCCTGAACCTGATGAAGCACGAGCAGGAAATGGCCAAGGCAACCGGCCAACCCGCGCATAACGGCAGGGACGCAGACAAACTTGACCCTGCGGCAACCCCGGATAGCGGCGCTGCAATATCGCCCTTACCATGATCTAATGACGATTTAGCGGCCAGGAGACGTCTCGTTGCTGCGTTGCACAAATCAGCTTTGTCCGATATCATCAAACGAGACTGTTGGCCGATAATCAAGCGCCTACAACCAATACGGCCCGCCGCAACGCGACATGCGTGTTTGCGAAGCCCCATGCGAACCGCCCCAACGCTGGAGCACCCATGCTCTATCAACTGCACGAATTCCAGCGGGCGCTATTAAGCCCGCTGACCGCCTGGGCCCAGGCCGCGTCGAAATCCTTCGCGAATCCGGCCAGCCCTTTCGCCTATGTTCCAGGCGCCACCCGTCTTTCCGCCGGTTATGAGCTGCTTTACCGGTTGGGCAAAGATTACGAAAAGCCTGAGTTCAACCTGCACCAGATCGTCAAAGACGGCCACAACATTCCGATCATCGAACAAACGATCGTCGAGAAGCCGTTTTGCCGCCTGCTGCGCTTCAAGCGTTTCGCTGACGACAGCGCCGCTGTCAGTCAATTGAAAGATGAGCCGGTCGTGCTGGTGTGCGCGCCGCTGTCCGGCCATCATACGACGCTGCTGCGCGACACCGTGCGCACCCTGCTGCAGGACCACAAGGTGTACATCACCGACTGGATCGACGCGCGCATGGTGCCGCTCGAAGATGGCGCGTTCCATCTCGACGATTACGTTGCTTACATTCAGGAATTCATCCGCCACATCGGCGCGAAGAATCTGCACGTGATTTCCGTGTGCCAGCCGACGGTGCCGGTGCTCGCGGCCGTTTCGCTGATGGCGAGCCGCGGCGAAGACACCCCGCGCACGATGACGATGATGGGCGGCCCGATCGACGCGCGGAAGAGCCCGACTTCGGTGAATTCGCTCGCTACCCAGCATTCGTTCGAGTGGTTCGACAACAACGTGATCTACACGGTGCCACCGAACTATCCGGGCGTCGGCCGCAAGGTCTATCCGGGCTTCCTGCAGCACACGGGTTTTGTGGCAATGAATCCGGAGCGCCACGCGGCCTCGCATTGGGATTACTACCAGAGCCTCCTGCGCGGCGACGAAGACGACGCCGAAGCGCATCGCCGCTTCTACGACGAGTACAACGCCGTGCTCGACATGGACGCCGACTATTACCTCGACACGATCCGCGTCGTCTTCCAGGAATTCCGCCTGGCTGAAGGCACCTGGGACGTGGCCGGCGAGCGCGTGCGGCCGCAGGACATCAGGAAAACCGCCCTCTTCACGATCGAAGGCGAACTCGACGATATCTCCGGCGACGGCCAGACGCGCGCCGCGCACGATTTGTGCAGCGGCATTCCGGCGGAAAACAAGCAGCATTTCACGGCAGAAAAGTGCGGCCACTACGGCATTTTCTCGGGCCGCCGCTGGCGCACCATCATTTATCCGCAACTGCGCGACTTTATCCTCGCGCACAACAAGACCGCCAAGGTCGCGGCGGAAAAAGTCGAAGCGTAAGCGCAACATGATGGCGCCATTCACGGGGCCATCATGGTGAAGGTTGTGTTCGCATCCAATGCCAAAAGACGGCCCCTGCGGGGGCTGTCTTCGTTTGGAACGCCTGTTGCACGTGTTTTGCCCGCTGCTCGCGCGCTTTGCCTTGTTTACCCGCTTCCAATGCTTTAACCGCCGGGTAAGCGCGCAGCGTGGCGTTTAACGCCTAAGCAAATACGCGAGCAGCAACTCGGTATTCATTTGCACGATTTCACTGCGTTCGGCCGCCGTGCTGAAGTCGCGCCCAAGCGTGGCTTCGAGCGTGAAGCGGTTCGACACAATGTAGTAGCCCATGCCCGACAGCGTGACATAGAAACGCAGCGGATCGACGTTAGTGCGAAACAGGCCCGCGCGCTGCCCGCGCTCCAGAATGCTGCCTAACGTTGCAACGATTGGAGAGATCATTTCGCGGATGCGCGTGGACTTCTGCATATAACGCGCCTCATGCAGATTCTCGTTATTCACGAGACGCAGCAACTCGGGGTGATCGCGGTAGTAATCCCACACGAAATGCGCCAGCCGCGTGACGGCCTCGACGGGCGCAATGCCGTTCAGGTCGAGTGTGCGTTCGGCTTCGGTGAGCGCACCGAATGCGTGTTCGAGCACAGCGGTGAAAAGCTGCTCCTTGCTACCGAAGTAGTAATAGAGCATGCGTTCATTGGTTTCAGCGCGGCGGGCGATTTGATCGACGCGCGCGCCGAACAGCCCTCCATTTGCAAATTCCTCAGCTGCCGCGAGCAGAATACGGCGCCGGGTGCCTTCAGGATCTCTTTTGATTTTCGACTGATTCATGGTGGCATCATCGTGAGCCGCGTTATCCGGATCGCGCCGCCGGCCTCTCCTCGGGCCTTGCACCGACAGCACTGAACGGGCTGGTTGGGGGACACCCTTCTGCGGTCTTTCGGAAAAGCGCTTCGATTATGGCACATGGTTTGACAATCGCAATCGGGGAAATCGGCGATAATGTGCCATTTCTCCTACGCCTGATTGAGCAAGCCAATCCGCCTTGCTCCCGCCTGCCGTTGAGCGCCTCGGCGGCCCATCGGCAAGCCTCACCGTCGTGACCGTGACCGATTCCAGAACACTCGCAGACCGCATCGAAGATCTGCTTCCCCAGACACAATGCACGAAGTGCGGCTACGCAGCATGCCGGCCGTACGCCGAAGCCGTAGCGCTTGGCACAGCGAACTACAACCAGTGCCCGCCAGGCGGTGCGCAAGGCGTGGCACGGCTTGCGGCCCTGCTCGGCAAGCCGGTCATCCCGCTCAATCCCGCCAATGGCGTCGAACGCCCACGCCCTTTGGCGGTTATCGACGAGAACCTGTGCATCGGTTGCACACTGTGCATGCAGGCATGTCCGGTCGACGCGATCCTTGGCGCGCCGAAGCAGATGCATACAGTGATCGAGGCGCTGTGTACCGGTTGTGACCTGTGTGTCGCACCCTGCCCGGTCGATTGCATCGCCATGCTGCCCATCACTGGCGAGGCATCCGGCTGGGATGCGTGGACACAAGACCAGGCGAGCGCCGCCCGCGAACGCCACGACCGGCGCGAGGCAAGGCTCGCACGCGAGCGTGAGGCGGCCGAAGCGCGCGCGGCAGCACGCCGTGCCGCGGGTAGCGCGGGTAGCGCGGCCGCCCAGGCGGCCGTTGCGGATACCGCCGCGCCGGACGGCACGCAAACATCGGCCCCCGCCGAGGACGCCGAAGCGAAGAAACGCGCGATCATCCAGGCCGCCCTCGAACGCGCACGCAAGAAGAAGGAAGAACTGTCCGCCCAAGGCGCAGGACCGCAAAACGTGGAACATGTAAGCGCCGAGGTCCAGGCCCAGATCGACGCCGCCGAAGCGCGCCGCCGGCGCCTCGGCATCGAAGCGGACGACACTGCGCAAGCGGCCGGAACCGATCGCAACGCCTCTGCGCGTAAACCTTGACCACCCGCCCCGTATGAACGCGAACAAACGCCGCGCCATCTTCGAGACGCTCCAGAGCCTCAACCCGCATCCCACCACCGAACTCGAATTCACCACGCCGTTTGAACTACTGATCGCCGTGATGCTGTCTGCGCAAGCCACCGACGTGTCGGTCAACAAGGCAATGCGCCAGATGTTTCCGGTCGCGAACACGCCGCAGAAGATCGTTGAGCTCGGCGAGGAAGGGGTGGCCGGCTATATCAAGACCATCGGTCTTTACCGCACCAAGGCGAAGAACGTCGTCGCGACCTGCCGGATCCTGCTCGACCAGCACGGCGGCGAAGTGCCGGCCGATCGCGAGGCGCTCGAAAGCCTGCCCGGGGTGGGCCGCAAAACGGCGAACGTGGTGCTGAACACGGCCTTTGGACACCCGACCATTGCGGTCGACACACACATCTTTCGGGTTGCGAATCGTACCGGCCTTGCGCCCGGCAAGGATGTGCGCGCAGTCGAAGCGGCGCTGGAGAAATTCACGCCAGCCGAATTCAGGCAGGACGCGCATCACTGGCTGATCCTGCATGGCCGTTATGTCTGCAAGGCGCGCCGGCCCGAATGCTGGCATTGCGTCATCGAGCCGCTGTGCGAATTCAGGCCGAAGACGCCGCCGCCCGACCTGTAGGCCTTCAAGGCGAATCGGGCCGCCGCCCAGCGCGGCGCCGGCCCCCAGCGTAAAATGACGGCTTGCCGTTGCGCACCTCGTTCGCCCGCAACGCGCGCACCTCTCACCACCGCTTTCAGCCCACGATGTTCAATCCCAGCCGCGACGAAGTCCGAAGCTTTTTCACCGAAACCTGGCGCAAGCAGCGCGAAGGCACGATCCTGACACCGCTCGAGGCGATCGCCGCCGACTGGATCGTCGAACACCCCGAATATCACGCCGAACTCGGCAACGCCGAAGCCGCCTCTGCCCAGGACTACTCGCCCGAGCGCGGGCAGACCAACCCGTTCCTGCATCTGTCGATGCATCTGGCAATCAGCGAGCAGTTGTCGATCGACCAGCCGCCGGGCATCCGCGCGGCTCATGAGCGCCTCGCCGCGCGTCTCGGCTCGACCCACGACGCGCAACACGCCATCATGGAGTGTCTCGGCGAGACCATCTGGGAGGCGCAGCGCACCAACACGCCGCCTGACACCGACGCCTACTTGCAGCGTATCGAGCGCCGCGCGTCGCGGGACTGAAGTCGGGCGGAGCGCGCCTCAGAACGCCCAGACGAGCCGGGTGCCCCACCCGCCACCCCTGAAAAGCACGCCGCCCAAACGCAAAACACCCCGCCAAAGCGGGGTGTCTCGACTCTGCCAGGGCGCGACGCACTTACTTCTTTTCGACCAGATCGCCGTTCAGCGATTCGACGTAGGCCGCGATGTCCTTCATGTCGCCTTGTGACAGGCTTTGCACCTGCACCTGCATGATCGCGTTGTTGCGACCGAGGTGCGGGTTGCCGTTGCCCATCTGATACTGGCGCAGCGCCCAGTAGATATAGTCGGCGTGCTGGCCGGCAAGCTTCGGATATTCCGGGCTCACCGGCTTGTTCAGGTTCACGCCGTGGCAAGCCGCGCAGTTGTGGTTGTTGGCCAGCACCTTGCCGTTGCCGGCGTCGGCGGCGTGCGCCACGTTTGCTGCGGCCAGACCGATCAACGCTACTGCACATGCAGCCTTGAACACCGTGTGGAGTGCCTGTTGGGGCGTCTTCATGAATTCTCCTATCCCGCGAATTTAAATAGCCGAGTGACTGGATGGATGACCGCAGCCGATCACTTGTCGGGATTGTTCTTCGAAGAGGGGGTCTGCGCCGCGTAGTACGCAGCGATGTCGGCGATGTCCTGGTCCGACAGCGACGTGGTGATCGCGTGCATCGTTTCGAAGTGGCGGTCGCCCTTCTTGTACGCGTGCAACGCGTTCTCGAGGTACGCCTGATTCTGGCCACCGAGGATGGGCACCCGGTAGACCTCCGGATACGCCGTGCGGTACTCAGGAATGCCGTGACAGCCAATACACATCGCGACCTTGCCCTGGCCCGCCTTCGCGTTGCCGACGACATCCGCTGCCTGCGCACTGGCCGCGTAGCCCGCTAGCACCGACAGCGCTGCGATCACGACGTGTTTGCCGACGAATTTATTCATAGCATGTAACCTGGCTTGAGGGGAAACGGGCGCCCAAAAAGGCAACGGCCTGCGCCATTATTCTTCTAGGGTTGCCACGCAGGCCAAAAAAATCGGCCTAATTGTACCGCGACGCTACGCCGGGCGTCCACCGCGCGGGCGCCCGCGCCCACAGGGCGCCTGCGGGGGCTCGGCGCCGAGAGAAGCCGCGCTGCAGCCCGGAAGCAGCGCGCCGGGCAAGGAAAAAGGCCTCACGCGGGGCGCGCCGCACGTTAAACGCTCGCCCCGCGCCTCACCGGCGGGAAACCCCGCCGGCCCCGGCCGCCACCAGCCACCACGCGCTGCCCGCCCACCGGGCCGCGCACCGGCCGGCACGGGTGACACCATACGCCAGCCCGCTTCGGGCCAACAGGGCTTCTGACTTATACTGCAATTTTTCCCCGAACGAGCGTCTCGCCATGCGTTTCGAAGGCTCATCGCAATACGTCGCCACCGACGACCTCAAGCTCGCGGTCAACGCCGCGATGGCGCTGCAGCGGCCGCTTCTCATCAAGGGCGAGCCCGGCACCGGCAAGACGATGCTCGCCGAGGAAGTGGCGGCCGCCCTCGGCATGCCGCTCCTGCAATGGCACATCAAGTCCACCACCAAGGCGCAGCAGGGGCTGTACGAATACGATGCGGTGTCGCGCCTGCGCGATTCGCAGCTCGGCGACGAGCGCGTCAAGGACATTCGCAACTACATCGTCAAGGGCGTGTTGTGGCAGGCGTTTGAAGCGGAGCAGCAAACGGTGCTGCTGATCGACGAAATCGACAAGGCCGACATCGAATTCCCCAACGACCTGCTGCGCGAACTCGACCGGATGGAGTTCTACGTCTACGAGACGCACGAGCTGGTGCGCGCGAAGCACCGCCCGCTCGTCATGATCACGTCGAACAATGAGAAGGAGCTGCCGGATGCGTTCCTGCGCCGCTGCTTCTTCCACTACATCAAGTTCCCGGACCCGGTGACGATGCAGCAGATCGTCGAGGTCCACTACCCCGGCATCAAGAAGGAACTGCTGAACGCAGCGATGGCGAGCTTCTTCGAGCTGCGCAACGTGTCGGGCCTGAAGAAGAAACCGTCCACATCGGAACTGCTCGACTGGCTCAAGCTGCTGCTTGCCGAAGACATTCCGCCCGAGGCGCTGCGCTCGTCGGATCACAAGCAGATCATTCCGCCGCTGCATGGCGCGCTGCTGAAGAACGAGCAGGACGTGAGCCTGTTCGAACGGCTCATTTTCATGAACCGCAATAATCGCTGAGTTACCGCTGAGTGACCGTTGAAGCGCCATTGCACAGGCCATAGACACATACGCACATCGGCACCCACGAGCTGAAGCAGAGGAACTGGCATGCTGATCGACTTCTTTTATTCGTTGCGCGCGGCCAGGCTGCCGGTTTCGGTGAAGGAATACCTGACGCTGCTCGAAGCGCTGAAGGCGAGCGTGATCGCGCCGTCGCTCGACGAGTTCTATTACCTCGCGCGCCTGACCCTGGTCAAAGACGAGCAGTATTTCGACAAGTTCGACCAGGCCTTCGGCGCGTATTTCAACGGCGTGGCGCTGAAGTCGGAGCTCGCCTTCGACGTGCCGCTCGACTGGCTGAAAAAGAAGCTGCAGCGTGACCTGTCGCCCGAAGAAAAAGCGCAGATCGAAGCAATGGGTGGCCTCGACAAGCTGATGGACCGTCTGAAAGAACTGTTCGACGAGCAGAAGGACCGCCACGAAGGCGGCAACAAGTGGATCGGCACCGGCGGCACGTCGCCGTTCGGCAACGGCGGCTACAACCCGGAAGGCATCCGCATCGGTGGCGACTCGGCGGGCAACCGCACCGGCGTGAAAGTGTGGGAAGCGCGCGCGTATCGCGACTACGACGACCAGGTCGAGATCGGCACGCGCAACATCAAGATCGCGCTGCGGCGTCTGCGGCGCTTCGCGCGCGAAGGCGCCGCCGAAGAGCTCGATCTGCCCGACACGATCCGCAGCACCGCCGCGAACGCCGGCTGGCTTGACCTGAAGATGGTGCCGGAGCGCCACAACAACGTGAAGGTGCTGATGCTGCTCGACGTGGGCGGCTCGATGGACGACCACATCAAGCGCACCGAAGAACTGTTCTCCGCCGCCAAGGCAGAGTTCAAGCATCTCGAGTTCTATTACTTCCACAACTGCGTGTATGACTTCCTGTGGAAGAACAACCGCCGCCGTCACGCGGAGCGCATGCCCACGTGGGACGTGCTGCACAAGTTCACACCCGAGTACAAGCTGGTCTTCGTGGGCGACGCGACGATGAGCCCTTACGAAGTGCTGCAGCCGGGCGGCTCGGTCGAATACAACAATCCCGAGGCCGGCGCGGTATGGCTGCGGCGCCTCGCCGACCACTTCCCGCATCACGCGTGGCTGAACCCTGAACCCGAAGGCCTTTGGGAATACCGGCAGTCCGTGTCGGTGATTCGCGAGGTCCTGGGTCACAGGATGTATCCTCTCACCCTCGCCGGCCTGGAAACCGCGATGCGCACGCTGAGCAAATGAGCGCTCACCCATAAGAAACCTGAGCCCCCCCGCATGAGCCCGTCTTCTTCCCCCGAGCTGTCCCCTTCCGCACCGCCCACCCGCCTCAGGCCGTTCTCCGACACGTCGCTGTCGGCGCTCGTCGCGGGTTTCGTCGCGATGATGACCGGGTATACCAGTTCGCTCGTGCTCATGTTCCAGGCCGGCCAGGCCGCGCATCTCTCCGATGCGCAGATTTCCTCGTGGATCTGGGCGCTCTCGATCGGCATGGCACTGTGCACCATTGGCCTGTCGCTGCGCTTTCGCGCGCCGATCGTGATCGCATGGTCGACGCCCGGCGCGGCGCTGCTGGTGTCCTCGCTGCCGCATGTGCCCTATGCGCAGGCCATCGGCGCGTTTATCGTCTGCGCGCTGCTGCTCACCGTGGTCGGCCTGACCGGCTGGTTCGATACCCTGATGAAGAAGATTCCGGCCGGCATCGCTTCGGCGCTGCTGGCCGGCATTCTCTTCGAGATCGGCATCGAAATCTTCCGTGCCGCACAATTCCAGACCGCGCTGGTGCTGGCAATGTTCTTCACCTACCTGGTCATCAAGCGCTTCGCGCCCCGCTATGCGATCGTGACGACGCTGATCGTCGGCACCGCGGTGGCGGGCGGCCTTGGCCTGCTCGACTTCAGCCGCTTTCACGTGGCGCTCGCACGCCCGGTCCTGACCCTGCCCGCCTTTTCGCTCTCGGCGATCATCAGCATCGGCATTCCGCTTTTCGTGGTTGCAATGGCCTCGCAGAACGTGCCGGGCATTGCCGTGCTGCGCGCCGACGGCTACACGACGCCCTCGGCTCCGCTCATCGCCACCACCGGCATTGCTTCGCTGCTGCTGGCACCGTTCGGCTCCCACGGCATCAATCTTGCGGCGATTACCGCGGCCATCTGCACCGGCCCCGAAGCCCACGAGGACCGCAACAAGCGCTATACCGCAGCCGTCTGGTGCGGCGTGTTCTACCTGATCGCCGGGATTTTCGGCGCGACGATCGCCGCCCTGTTCGCCTCGCTGCCCAAGGCGCTGGTGGTCTCCGTCGCGGCGCTGGCGCTGTTCGGCTCGATCATGAGCGGCCTCGCCAACGCCATGCAGGATCTGAAACAGCGCGAAGCGGCACTGGTAACCTTCATGGTGACCGCTTCCGGCCTCACGCTGCTGTCGATCGGCTCGGCGTTCTGGGGGCTGGTGGCGGGCGTGCTGACGCAACTCGTGCTGAGCGCGCGGCGCGCCTGAATGTCGGATAAACGGAGCGGCGAATGGGCGTGTCAAAACCGCATCATCCGATCCGCCATAGAATAGAAGTACCGGGCGGCATTCCTCGGCAAGATCAGGGGAATGCCGCAGCGTGAAATGCTGCCGCCGAGGGAATCGAGGCAACCGCCCCGGTGAGCTCTGCGGCAACCTCCATTTTTGGACCATTGCGCCTGGGCGCCTTGAAGGCTCGACATGACTACCGCACTCGATCAACTCAAGCAATTCACGACCGTCGTCGCCGATACCGGTGACTTCCAGCAACTCGCCCAGTACAAGCCGCAGGATGCGACCACCAACCCGTCGCTGATCCTCAAGGCCGTGCAGAAGGACGATTACCGTCCGCTGCTCGAAAAAACCGTGCGCGATCACGCGTCGAAGCCGGTCGGTGCGATCATCGATCACCTGCTGATCGCCTTCGGCACCGAAATCCTCAAGATCATCCCGGGCCGGGTGTCGACCGAGGTCGACGCGCGCCTGTCGTTCGACATCAAGGGCTCGATCGACAAGGGTCATGAACTAATCAAGCTCTACGAAGCCGCCGGCATCGGCCGCGAACGTATCCTGATCAAGCTCGCCTCCACGTGGGAAGGCATCCGCGCCGCCGAGCAGCTGCAAAAAGAAGGCATCCATTGCAACATGACGCTGCTGTTCTCGCTCGCCCAGGCCGCCGCCTGCGCGGATGCGGGCGCGCAGCTGATCTCGCCGTTCGTCGGCCGTATCTACGACTGGTACAAGAAGAACGCCGGCAGCGCCTGGGATGAGGCGAAAGACGGTGGCGCCAACGATCCGGGCGTGCAGTCGGTGCGCCGCATCTACGCGTACTACAAGAAATTCGGCTACAAGACCGAGGTGATGGGCGCAAGCTTCCGCACACCGGGCCAGATCCTCGAACTGGCGGGCTGCGACCTGCTGACGATCAGCCCCGACCTGCTGCAAAAGCTGCAGGACAGCACGGAAACGGTGGAGCGCAAGCTGTCGCCGGAGATGGGCAAGAGCGCGGATCTCGCGCGCGTGCCGGTCGACGAATCGTCGTTCCGTTTCCTCGTCAACGACGAGGCGATGGCCACCGAAAAGCTCGCCGAAGGCATCCGCGCATTCGCCGCTGACGCCGTGAAGCTGGAAAAGCTGATCGAAGCGCTGCGTTAAACGCACCCTCCGGTCAGGCGCGCGCGGCCGTCACAGTCGCGCGCCACTGCGTCATCAAACGTTTCGGTAACTTTCACAGAGTTTCACAATCGGCGCCCCAGCAGACGACTACAATCGTCTGCTGGGGCGTCATGCTGTCCGCCAGGCCAGCAAGCGCATACCGCGCAGGTGAACACTCCCGGGAGACGATGATGCAGATCAATGCTTACGTATTTTTCAACGGCCGCTGTGAAGAAGCGCTGCGCTTCTACGGCGAGCAGCTCGGCGCCGAAGTGCTGTTCAAGATGCACTACAAGGACGCGCCGCCCGACCCGCAACGCCCCATTCCGCCCGGCGTCGAGGACAAGGTCATGCACGCCTCGGTCAAGATCGGCGAATCCATCCTGATGGCGTCTGACGACTGCGTGAGCAAAGACGTCACCCACGCGGGCTTCAGCTTGTCGCTGACCGCCGACAACCTCGCCGACGGCGAAAAGTTTTACAACGCGCTCGCTGAGGGTGGCCAGGTCACCATGCCGTGGCAAGCCACGTTCTGGACCAAAGGCTTCGGCATGGTGACCGACCGCTTCGGCATTGCCTGGATGGTGACCATTCCCACCGAGGGCTGATCCGGCCACCGTATCCCGGCATCGATGCCGCGGCGGCGTTCGCGTCACTGCGGCTTCGCCGCGGCATCGAGGCGCGCGCCGTGCCGTTCGATGTTCCAGTTCGGCTCCGTTTCGAGCAGCAGCACGCGCAACCGGTCGACCTGTTCCAGGATCCGCTCGCCGAGCCAGTAGGGCCCCTGCAGTTCGGGGGCCAGGTACTGCGGCAGCGCGGCACCCGGTACGCGCGGCGGCACTGCCTGTGGCGCGAGAAACCGCGTCGCGCCGCCGAAGCGCAAGCCGCGCGCCGTTGCCAGCAGCATGGCCCGCACGGCGCGCGCCTCGATGCTGCATTGCTGCGCGAACGCGGTGCGCGCAGCGGCATCCGCCTGCGCCAAGGTTCCGGTCGCCATGATTTCCAGCGCACTCAACACCGAGCGGTGCACACGCTGGATCTCTTCCAGGCGCGACTGCGGCACCTCGATTTCCTTGGCCACCGAAGGCATCAGCGCGCGCAACTGCACCAGTCGCGCGTTCAACGCCAGAAAGGTCTTGATCTGCTCATCCGCGTTGAACAGCGCGCCGCTCATCAGACAGGTGTAGATGCGTGCACAGCCGCGCAGATTGTCGGCAAGCAGATAGCGCCATGAATAGGTCGCATGCAGCGGCAACGCAAAGGAGAACGCCAACGCGATCACAATGCCGATCAGCACGTTCAGCGTGCGCCACAGGCCCGTGTCGATCAGGTTGTCGCCGTGGCCCGCGACGATGCACATGGTGATCGCCGTCAGCAGTCCGATGTAGCCGGCCTTGCCGATCGCGTACCACGCACAGATGGCGGCCACCACGGACATCAGCACATACGTGAGCCACAGCGAGCCGAACAGGGCCTGCTGCAAGATCAGCAGCAGCCCGATCGATGCCCCAAGGAGCGTCCCCACCGCCCGGTCCGCGGCCTTCTTGCGGATATTGCCGTGATGCTGCAAGCCGCCGATCACCACCAGCAGCGTCACCGACGACCAGATGCCATGGGGAATATGGATGCCGGTGGTCGCCAGGATCGACACCATCATCGCGAGGCCGACCCGCACGCTGTGCAGCAGCTTGGCGTGCCGGTAGCGGTAATACGGCGAGGCAATCACCCGCACGATACTGCTCATGCTTGAGCGGCGCGGAATCAGGGGGTTGGAATCGGCAGAGGCCATGGTCGCCGGCACGCTAGAGACACGATGGCGTTATCGTGCACCAGAAACGCAAAACGCCCGCAAATTTTCGTTGCGGGCGTTTTGCTGTCGGGCTATCGGGTGGTTGCGCGGCAGGTCCGCCGCGCCTGAGCCACATCTGCGCTGCTCAACTTTCCACGACATCCAGGTAGTCTTCCGGACGGGTGCGATCTTCGGCGTGCTTCATGCCGAACGCGCGCACCAGCAGGCTCACCACCGCCGCAACCACCAGGTTCACGATCAGCGACCACACCGCCGCGTAGCCCGGAATCGCGAGGCCGAAGAGGTGGATCGTGAAGATCGAGCTGGCGAGCTTCAACGAAATTGCCATCCACGTGCCGGTCGCGATACCGACTGCCCAGCCGATCAGCAGGCCGCGGTAGTCGAGCATGCGTGTGTAGAGACCCAGCACGATCGCCGGCAAGGTCTGGATGATCCAGATACCGCCCAGCAACTGCAACTGGATCGCATACGTGAGCGGCAGGCCAAGAATGAACGCCACCGCGCCGACCTTGACGATCAGCGAGACCAGCTTGGCGATGTTGGTCTCCTGCTCATGCGTCATGTTGCGGTTGACGAACTCCTTGTGGATGTTGCGCGTGTACAGATTGGCCGCTGCAATCGACATGATCGCCGCCGGCACCAGCGCACCGATGCCGATGGCCGCAAACGCCACGCCGACGAACCACGACGGGAAGAAGTGCAGGAACAGCGCCGGCACGGCAAAGTTCGGGCCGAAGGCCTTGAAGTACGGCGCGAATTCCGGCATGTCCTTCACGCCCGCTGCGAGCGCCATGAAGCCGAGCAGCGCGAGCAGGCCGAGCACCAGCGAGTAGGCCGGCAGCATCGCCATATTACGGCGGATCGTATTGCCCGATTTCGACGACAGCACGGCCGTAATCGAGTGCGGGTAGAGGAACAGCGCCAGCGCCGAACCGACCGCCAGCGTCGCATACGCGCTGTAACCGTTCAGACTCGCGGCATCAGGCGCCTTCAGCAGCAGCTTGGCCGGCGGCACGGCGCCGAAGATGTGGCCGAAGCCGCCCAGTTGCGGCGGAATCACGATCACGGCCGCGGCAATCGTGACGTAGATCAGCAGGTCCTTGACGACCGCGATCATGGCCGGCGCGCGCAGGCCCGACGTGTACGTGTACGCGGCGAGAATCGCGAAGGCGATGATGAGCGGCAGATCGCCGACGAAGCCGGTCGTGTCGAAGCCAAGCGCGCCGATCACCACCTCGATGCCGACCAGTTGCAGCGCGATGTACGGCATGGTCGCGACGATACCGGTCACGGCGACGGCCAAAGCGAGCATCCGGCTGCCATAGCGCGCGTTGACGAAGTCAGCGGAGGTCACATAGCCCTGACGCTTGGCGATGCTCCACAGCTTCGGAAAGACGACGAACGCGAACGGATAGATCAGGATCGTATAGGGCAGCGCGAAGAAACCCGTTGCGCCCGCACCGAACACGAGCGCCGGCACCGCGATGAAGGTGTAAGCGGTGTAGAGGTCACCGCCCAGCAGGAACCATGTGACGATGGTGCCGAAACGCCGGCCGCCCAGCCCCCACTCCTCCAGGTGCGCGAGATCGCCGCGCCGCCAGTGAGCGGCGATGAAGCCGAGAATCGTGACGCCGATGAAAAACAGAACGAAGACGAAGGTGGCGACCTGGTTCATTGCGCGCCCCCTTGCGAGCTATCCGCCGAGCGCTTCCTGGTCTTGAAGTAGACGAGCGCCGTGATGACCGCGCTGATCAGCACCCACAGCAACTGATACCAGTAGAAGAATGGGAAATCGAACAGCTGGGGTTCGACCTTGTTGTATGACGGCACCCAGATCATCGCGATCCAGGGCAGCAGCAGCAACCAGAGCCAGGCTTTGCTGGCCTTGTGCGCGTCGGCGTCTTGAGCCATGACGTCTCCTTGTCCTTTTATTGAATTGTGTCCCGTGGTTGACGGGTGGCGAACACCGCAGCGGAAGGCCGTCCCGCGGATAAGCCACGGGGCGCCCCGAAAGCATTGAAAGAGTATAGGAGCCGCGAAGGTGCGGTCAAGCAGGGCGGACCCCGAGGCAGGTCGGCGTTGTCAATAGGGGAAAGGGGATGGCGCGCCGGGCCTGCGTGGCGGGTCCTGCCGCGCCGCAATCGGACCCGCGCAGCCGCCGGTCCGAGCGGGTCTGATCGGTGTCTGCCTAGATCGAGAACGCGCCCGTCGTCTGCCCGCTCGATTCCTGCAGGCCCCTGATCCACTTGCGCGCCGGCAAGCCGAGCTCGGCTTCGATCACCTTGGCGCGTGCCTGCAGCGTCGCGAACGGCACGTCGAGCGCCGGACCCGAAAAGGCAATCGCCACCCGGTTGCCGTCGTGCACTTCGGGCAATGCGACCACGCGGCCATCGAACGCCTCGTTCAGACGCTTCATGTTGCGCACGAAGCTCGGATGATCGCCGAACAGGTTCACCGTCACCACGCCCGCGTGGGCCAGGCAGGCACGCACCGCACGATAAAAGGCGACGCTGTCGAGCACCGGGCCGCGCGCGGTCGCATCGTAGACGTCGATCTGCAGCGCGCCGATCGTGCCGTGGTTCGCGCGGTCGTTGACGAAGTCCCATGCGTCGGTCTCGTGCACCGTCAGGCGCGCATCGTCAGGCGGCAGTTCGAACATCGTGCGCGCCGCGATGACCACCGCCGGATTCAACTCGACCGCTTCGACCTGGGCGCGCTTCAGGAAGCGATGTGCGAACTTGGTCAGCGCCGCGGCGCCGAGGCCGAGTTGAACGATGCGCTTCGGCGTTTCGAGGAACAGCAGCCAGGCCATCATCTGCTGCGCGTATTCGAGTTCGATGTGATCGGGCTTGCGCAAGCGCATCGCGCCTTGCACCCATTCCGTACCGAAGTGCAGATAACGCACACCGCCCTCTTCCGAGAACGTCACCGGTGCAAAGCGGGGCTTGCGCGGCGTTTCGATTTGCGGCGCGTCATCGAGGTCCTCGTCGTGCAGCGCGCGCCTGTTCGTGCGCGTCATTTTCTGCTTCGCACCGACCGATTGGGCCTCTTTGTTGCGGAATGCACGCGCCTCAGCCGAAGCGCGCTTGATCAGTTTCGTCATGTCAGGATGTCGCGTCGAAGACGCAATTTTGGGTCGAACGAGAGCATAGCATTCGCCGGGCCCGACGAAGGCAATACGAAGGGCGTGTCGCCGGATGCGACCGGTGGCTTCATTCAGGCTGCCCCTTCGGTCAGTTTGAATGAAGCCTCTGTGAACCACACGGCATGTTGCCGTCGCTGTCGTCACGCAGGCATTTCTTTTCCATGTAACCTTGTTTCGCCGTTACGTCACCGAAACCTGATAGCGTGACTTCCGGTCAGACCTGCACCACGACAAAGGATCCGCAAGCATGAGCACTATCCACTTCATTGGCGGGGAAAAAGGCGGCGTGGGCAAATCGCTCGTCGCCCGCGTGCTGGCCCAGCATTTTATCGACCGAGGCGTGCCGTTTCTGGGCTTCGACACCGACCGGTCGCACGGCGCGCTGCTGCGCTTCTATGCCGACTACGCCGCTCCGGCCGTGCTGGACGGGCACGACAGCCTCGATCCCGTCATCGAAGCGGCACTCGAAGATCCGCAGCGGCGCATTCTGGTGGACCTCGCGGCGCAGACGCAGCAACCGCTCGCCAATTGGCTCGACGATTCCGATGTGCTCGGTGTGGCCGCAGAGCATGGCCTGGCGCTGACCTGGTGGCACGTCATGGACAGCGGACGCGATTCGGTCGATCTGCTGCGACAGTGGCTCGACCAGTTCGGCGAACGGCTCAAGCTGGTGCTCGTCCTGAACGAGGTCCGCGGCGATCGCTTCGAGATTCTGGAGGCCTCCGGCGAACGCCAGCGGGCCGAAGCATTGGGCGCCAGCGTGATTACCCTGCGCCACCTGCCCGATACGACCATGCAGAAGATCGATCAGCAAAGCGTGAGCTTCTGGGCCGCGGTCAATCATCCCGACCGCGCCACTACGGGGCTCGGCCTGCTGGAGCGGCAACGCGTGAAGGTATGGCTCAATCGCGTGTACGGCGAACTGTCGAGGCTCGACCTTTAGGCCTATTCAGTCCCACTACTGCGCGAGGCGTCCACGGAGTCCCCCTCGACCAGCCAGGGGCGCAAGGCTTCCCATGCCTTGAGCTTCTGCGCGTACGGCATGGTGTAAGCAGGGCTGCTCGAAGGAAGGCTCATAAATTCAACCTTCCCGACCGCGCCCTGCAGAGCCCGCATCCCAAGCCGGGCCGCCGTGCCGCCGTTGAACGCGACGGCAGCGAGATGCGGCAGCGATTCGACGAGAGCAACCAGGTCATTGCTGGCGTGATTGCGTATCCGGCTATCGAGGCTCCCTTCGCGTTGTGCCTGCGCGACGACGTCCCACAAACCGACGCGATGACGAAGCAGCGCCTGCAGACGCGCGAGGTAGTCGAGGCGGGACAAGTCCTCTTCCGTCACGTCGCCGATCAGGGACCAGAAGCGGTTCTGCTTGTGCGCGTAGTACTGGGATTGCGCCAGCGACGCTTCGCCTGGCAGGCTGCCCAGCACCAATACTCTCGTGTTGGCATCCACGACCGGAGGAAAGCAGCGTTTCTGCGTCATCCAGCTCTCCCCCTGCGAAGATCCCGCTGCAGTACTGACCTGAGGTTGCGCGAACGCCCGTCGCATCGGGTCACAACCGGCGCCCCCTCGCACGCGCAGTTGTCGAAGGCACGCGGGTGCGTATCGTCGGCAACTCGCGGAGAGAACCTGCGTCGCATCAGCGCTTCAACCCGGATTCAGGCCGCGGCGCAGGATGGGCCCGCGACGCCGTGTGCTCGAGCGGCCGGCCATGTTCGCGCACGTGGGTGCGCGGCGGCTCGTGCGCGGACGAGGTGAGCACCGAGGAAGCGAGTTGCGCCCAAAGGGCGGGCAACATGCATTCGGTGACCATCAGCGGCGCGCCATGGCGCTCAAACACCGAGCGGCGCGCGACCAACGCATGCGGAGACGCTCCGCTGATTTCGCGAGCGGCCAGCCGGTACAGCGGATGGCGCGCCGTGAGCCTGCAACTCACCAGCGAGGAGCGCGCGACGCTACTGTCGCTGTACAACAACTCCGCGAGTGGCCGTGTGCGCAGCCGCCGCATCGCCTGCCAGACACCGACGCTCGCCGCCAGCGGCGCAATGCTGTGTGCCGCGACGAACGGCGTACCGTCGACTGACAGGACCACCTCGCGAACCCACACCGGCGCGCGCGACATGATGTCGAGCGCCGCGTGCTCATCGGCCCACGGCAGCGCGACGGCTTCACACGTGACGCGCACTGCCACGGCGCCGAGCGTGCGCAGATGCGCGGTCAGCGAACCACCGCGCGTGAGCCAGTCTTTCTGGTCGAAGGTGAAGCCGGGTAAGGGCGCGACGCGCCAGCGGGCGTCAGCGGCATCGAAACGGATAGCCATGGTGTCGGATTATAACGGCGCCGCGTATGGATTGCCCGCCTCGCCCGGGGTGGGCAAGGTTCCCCTCTGTGCCGCTCAGGTGCTGGGTCGCGTCAATCGATCCGCAGCTTTCAGATAGTTCCGATTCTCCTTTCGCCACCTCGCGCGATAACTTGCACCCAGAAGAGTGCGCCCATGCTGGGCGCACCAAAAAAATGCACGGCCTAAGCACTAGCCGTTCCGACAAGGAGTTGCCAAGCGGTGCCTGATTGCTACAGGATGCGCTCCGGTCAATGGCTGGAGCGCATGTTTGTCGGCGGAGAAATTTCCTTCAGACGGTGAGAGTCTCAAGAAGTGGCCGTGACGTTACCCGCCCACGGCAGCGGGCATCCAGGTCAATCATTGCAAGAATCCCAGGTGCGCCAATTTCGGCGTGCCTCTGGCCATTGCGGAGGAGCTCCTGCGAATCAGCACGTACCAGGAGACCGTCATCTTTACGGCGGGTCAGCTCAACAGGGACCCGTCACGATGGCGTCGCCATCTGGGCGCTGCGGGAGTACGCGGCCATCGAGCCGGTGGAACTTCCCGTCTACGCGTCTCGAAACACAGGCGCGCAACCAGACGAAGCTGTCGGGTGAAAAGCGGCGAACTGAGGCTCGAAGGCCTTGTCGACCTCGAGCAGCGCTGCGAAGCCAACCCGGTCCATAGGCTTGAGCTGGCCAATGGAACCAAGGGAAATACGACGGGGAACCGGTTGGGTCTCTCAGATGGTTCTGGTATTTTGGTCACTCCGTCATAATGCCGGCGCCCGGCAGGGTGTGGGCCTGACAAGCCTGGGTTCGCGTCCGCCGCGGATTAACCTAGTACGGCCGGTTGGCGTCAATCCAGGCCTGCGTGGCGGTCAGCGTCAGCCGGTACCGCGCGCAGTTGAATACCTCCAGTTTCTTCAGCTCCTCAAGCAACATTGCCTGGAAGCCCGGGGCTTGGTCCTCGGTGAGCCCCAACTTCTCCACTGCGGCCTGCGCGGATTTTCTGTCGAGAACTACCAGGCCAATGGCCTCGGTCAGATGCTCCCGGTATCGCAGTCTCAGAGGATTCGGGGCGCCCATGGACTCCATCACGACGACATACTTCTTCATCGAGCGCCGATAGGTCCAGGCGAACAGGTCCACTGCGCGCGAGACATCCCGGAATTCGTACACGCCCAGCATCGCCTGGGCGTAGTCCTGAGGGCTGACGTCCAGGAAGGACAAGGGCGAGCAGTTATAGAGCATAAGCGGAATGTTTGCTGCCAGGCGACTGGTGCGCTTGTTGCCATCCTCGAATGGCTGCAGGTACGCCAGATTCACCCACAGGAAAAAGGCGGCCTCGACCGGATTCTTGATGAGCCTGGCCTTGGCCAGGATGGTCTCCAGCATCTGCTCGAGCACGGCCGGAACTTGCGTCGGCACGTAGACCGTGTCACTGATGTTGACCAACTTCTTGCGGATGGTGCCCAGCGCGTCGGTATCCGCCAGAAGGTCCTGCATGAGCACTGCATGCAGGTTTCGGATGAGCGCGGTCGAGAGGCCCTGCAACGGTACTGCATCGACCAGGAACTCGATGGCCGTCTTGTGGTTGAGTAGCATCACCGCGTCGGCGTCGCTGCCCGCGGTCCCGCGCTTGAACAGCTCCTCTGTCGCCAACATGGTGTAACGGTTACCCTCCAAACGAGAGGACGACCAGGACAGGTCGATGAGCAGCTGCTCCAGCACCTTGCGCGCGTAGGTCCCCGCTGGCTGTTGTTCGCGCAGGCGACCGGCGCGATAGAGCTCTTCGGCCAGGTCTTGTGGCATCAACCAGCTCTCATTGGGCACGTAGTCTTCGACAAATGCGCGCCGGTAGGTGACTGGGTCGCGCGCAGCCAGGGGGGCATCAAGTTTGCGGCCGAGCTCAACGGCGTCGCGTGACCACGCCGGATGCAGGACGGAGGAAGGCTCCTCCAGGGTGGCGGTCTGGACGGCCGCAGCCACCCCAGCCAGCCGGTAGCGGGTCGCTCGCGCCTGGCCACTACGCGTGAGCTGTCCACTGGAGCACAGCGCATCCAGGTGGCGCCGGACAGTGGCAGAGCTGCCGTGCGTAGCGTGGATGACGTCAGTAGAGGAAACCTCCAGTTCGCCCGCCTGGGCCAGACGTCGGATGGCGTCAAGGATAGCTTCCGGGGTCAATTTGCCCATGTATCTGCTCAGTATCTGCTCAGTATCTGCTCAGTATCTGCTCAGTGCTGAGCAGATACTATCAAAATGAGCAGATAAGTCAAATTCTGAGCAAATACTGAGCGGATAGGCGCAGTGACTAATGAATTTGAGCAGATTGCCCGGGCGCTGGTGCCGCGGCCATTATCGACTCGTCTCGACGTCACGTGCCGCCAACCGCAACTTTCGCACCCTCCGCGATTCTGGTTCTCCTTGGCTTTTCGCTTGGCCACTTCGAGGTTTCGGCGCCCACCGCACTCGGACCTTATAACCGTTAAAGCGTAACCGTATGCGCGCGATTGGGAAGTGGCACGATAAGTGGTTCCGTCATCCAATCGCCGATATGCCGGAACACGCGAAACTGGATTGCTGGCTTACCGACATTGACCCGGTGGCTGAGAATCCGGTTGAGCGTGAGAGCCAGCTCAATCATGCGGGCCGCCTGTACCTCAAGGCATCCCTTACGTAAATTGACCGCTCCTTCATGCAGTTGCGCCGTGCATTGACCATGGCTGAGCGCGGGGTAATCAGCGCCTCCGTCGACCGGCGCCTCTGGTTCGGGAACAACGCCTGCACCCCCGGCGTCCTGACCAAGCCCGTCGAGATATTCCGCCTCTACTTCAACTACTGCGAGATTGGCAACGACAGGAAAACTCCGGCCATGAGAATGGGCCTGCCCCGCGGCCACGTTCGCAGAGGAAGACATCCTGTGCTTCGTGCCGGGCGCTCGCCCGGCACGAAGCACAGGCCGCAGCGAAGGTCGCCGCCCATGAAGGAAGCCCCTCGCAGCCAGAGGCTGGAGGGGCTGTCAATGAAGCTACCGACTCGGCCTTAACAACTCCTTAACGGAACGGCTAGTGCCTAGGCAGCGCATTTTTCACCTACCTACCGGGTGCGCCCGGTGCTCTTCCAAGCCCCTTAACAACCTGGCGTCTACAGCTCAACCCGCCCGGGCCAGCAGCAATGCGTTGGTCCGCTTGACGAAGCTCGCCGGATCTTCCAGCGCCCCGCCCTCCGCGAGCAGCGCCTGATCGAACAGCAGATGGCACCAGTCGTCGAAGTTCGCGCTATCCGCATGCAGGCCCTTCACCAGCGCGTGCTCCGGATTCACTTCCAGAATCGGATGGAACGACGGGGCCTGTTGTCCCGCTGCCTTCAGCATACGCTGCAGGTAGCCGCTCATCTCGCCATCGTCGGCCACGAGGCACGACGGCGAATCGGTCAGGCGGAACGTGAGGCGTACGTCTTTCGCCTTGTCCTTCAGCGCTTCCTTCATCTTCTCGACAAGCGGTTTCAGCTCTTCGCTGACATTCTCCTGCGCCTGCTTTTCCTCGTCGTTCAAGGCACCCAGGTCGAGGTCGCCGCGCGCGACGCTTTGCAGCGGCTTGCCGTCGAACTCGTTCAGGAACGACAGCATCCATTCGTCGACGCGATCGGTCAGCAGCAGCACTTCAACGCCCTTCTTGCGAAACACTTCGAGGTGCGGGCTGTGGGTTGCGGCCTGCCAGGTGTCGGCGGTCACGTAGTAGATCCTGGTCTGCTCGGGCTTCATGCGCGCGACGTAGTCGGCCAGCGAGACGTTCTGCTCAGGCGATTCGTTATGCGTCGACGCAAAACGGATCAGCTTGGCGATCCGCTCCTTGTTGGCGTAGTCTTCGCCGACGCCTTCTTTCAACGCCTGGCCGAACTCCTTCCAGAAGGTCGCGTACTTTTGCTTATCGGCTTCGTTGTCCGCGTTGGCCAGGTCTTCGAGCATCGACAGCGAGCGCTTCGTTACGCCTTCGCGGATGGCCTTGACATCGCGGCTTTCCTGGAGGATTTCGCGCGACACGTTCAGCGGCAAATCGCTTGAATCGACCACGCCCTTCACGAAGCGCAGGTACGCGGGCAGCAGTTGCTCGGCGTCGTCCATGATGAAGACGCGCTTCACGTACAGCTTCAGGCCACCGCGATGATCGCGGTTCCACATGTCAAAGGGCGCCGCGCTCGGCACGTACAGCAGTTGCGTGTACTCGGTACGGCCTTCGACGCGGTTATGCGTCCACGTCACCGGATCCTGGTGATCGTGCGAGAGGTGCTGATAGAACTGTTTGTATTGCTCTTCGGTGATGTCGTTCTTCGACCGGGTCCACAGCGCGCTCGCCTGGTTGACGGTCTCGTCGTCGTCCTTCGTGACCATCTCGCTCTTTTCGGCATCCCATTCTTCCTTCTTCATCAGAATGGGCAGCGCGACGTGATCCGAGTACTTCTGGATGATCGACTTCAGGCGATGCGAGGACAGCAGTTCGTCCTCGTCGGCACGCAGATGCAGCGTAATGGTCGTGCCGCGTTGAGCGCGCTCGATCGTCTCCACGGCGAAGTCGCCCTCGCCGGCGCTTTCCCAGCGCACGCCCTCAGCAGGCGGCAAACCGGCACGGCGCGTTTCGACCGTGATCTTGTCCGCGACGATGAAGCCCGAATAGAAGCCCACGCCGAACTGGCCGATCAGCGCAGCATCCTTCTGCTCGTCGCCGGAGAGCTTGCCGAAGAATTCCCTGGTGCCCGAGCGCGCAATCGTGCCGAGGTGCGAGATTACCTCGTCGCGGCTCATGCCGATGCCGTTGTCGTCGACGGTGACAGTGCGCGCGGCCTTGTCGTACGAGACGCGAATGCGCAGGTTGGGATCGTTTTCATACAGCGCGTTGTTTTCGATGGATTCGAAGCGCAGCTTGTCAGCGGCATCCGAGGCGTTCGAAATCAGCTCACGTAGAAAGATCTCCTTGTTGCTGTACAGCGAATGGATCATCAGTTGCAGAAGCTGTTTCACTTCTGCCTGAAAGCTCATGGTTTCTTGTGCCATGGTCAGACTTCCTCTCTGTGTGTTGCGGTTGATTCAGTTCGGGTGTGACCGGCGATGCCTCACTTGCCTCAGACATGTGTCAGGCACGTGCATCGGGCAGCGGGGCCGGCCACGCGGCGGATCGGGGGCTAATTGGGTACTATCGAAGCGATTTCAAGAGGCGCGCCGCGCCACCCCGTCGAGATAGCGGCACAGGAACGCCGGCAGCGCCGGATCGCCGCAATTGGCCACGTTAAAGCGGGTCCAGCTCGACGGCGATTGCTGCGGCGAAAAAAGGCTGCCCGGCGTCAGCAGGAAACCGGCTTCATGCCCGGCGGCGGCGAGCACGTCGGAATCGACGCCGGTGTCGGCCCACAGGAACATGCCGGCGCGCGGCGCCAGGAACAGCTTCAGACCGGTCTTCTCCAGCATCCGCGCGGTCTTGTCGCGCACACCATCGAGCCGAGCGCGCAGCCGCTCGACATGGCGCCGGTAGTGGCCTTCCGTGAGGATCTTGTACAGCACCCGCTCGTTGAGTTCGGGGCTCGTCATGCCGACCAGCATCTTCTGGTCCGTGACAGCCTTCGCCACCTCCGGCGCACAGGCGATGAATCCGACCCGCAAATTGGGCGCCAGCGTCTTCGAGAAGCTGCTCAGGTAAATCACGCGTTTTAACTGGTCGAGGCTCGCAAGGCGCGTGGCCGGATAGCCGGGCGGGCACAGGTCGCCGTAAATATCGTCTTCGACGACGATGAAGTCGTATTCCTCCGCCAGACGCAGGATGCGGAACGCCTGTGCGGCGGTGAGCGACGTGCCGGTCGGGTTCTGCAGCACCGAGTTGATCACCAGCATTTTCGGGCGCCACATCTGCACCAGCGCTTCGAGCGCGTCCAGATCCGGGCCCTCGGGCGTGTACGGCATGCCGACAAGGCGCGCCCCCTGCGAGGCGAAGCGCCCGAACATCTGAAACCAGGCCGGATCGCCGACGATCACCGCGTCACCGGGCTGCACAAAAATACGCGCGATCAGGTCGATCGCCTGGGTAATCCCCGAGGCCAGCACGATCTGGTCCGGGGAGGCGCCGATCTCCAGTTCTTCGAGCCGCGTCTGCAACTGCTGGCGCAGCGGCAGGAACCCTTGCGGCGTGCCGAAACTGAGCATCTGCGCGCCGGTTTGCCGGCCGAGCGTGCGCAGCGCGGCCGTAATCAGCTCGCCGTCGAGCCAGCGGCTCGGCAAATAGCCGAGGCCCGGCCCGCGTTCGGGCCGGGTCGAGGTCTGCAGCATGTTGCGCAGCAGCCAGACGACGTCGATCGTACTCGAGGCAGGTGCGGCCTCCGCGCTTGAGCGGCGCTCGCCGGGCATGGGCGCGGCCAGACGCTCGCGCACGTAGAAACCGGAGCCGCGCCGCGAATCCAGATACCCTTGGGCGACGAGGCGCTCGTAAGCCTCGACCACCGTGAAGCGCGACACGCCCTTGTCGAGCGCGAGCTTGCGGATCGACGGCATGCGCATGCCCGCGCGGAACACCCGCTCCTCGATGCGGCGGCGCGCCCACTGGACGAGCTGATCGACCAGCGTCAGCGACGATGCGTCATGCGGGGCGGGGATCTGGTCGAGCGGGACGGACATGATGGGCTCCAACTGTACCGAACACTATCGGAACGATTGTACCGTTACTGTGCAGGTCGAGGACGTTACATTTGGGCTGAACCGGTATTCTGGAAGCCGTGAGCGCAGCGGCATGGCCCGGCGGTGCGGCGAACGGTTATGCTAACGGCCCCGGCATAGCTGTGAGGCCCAGCGCAGAGCTGCAGCCGACCAGCCGCAAGCCGCGCCGCTTCACCGCAGAACCGCCTTTCCTATCCGCCATGACTGCCAATCCGCTCCGTCTCGATCATCTCGTGATTTCCGCCCGGACCCTCGATGAGGGTACCCAGTACGTCGCCGACACGCTGGGCGTGGCGCCGGCCGGCGGCGGCGCGCATCCGTTGATGCGCACGCACAACCGGTTGCTGAACCTGTGGGATGGTGTCTATCTCGAGGTAATCGCGATCGACCCCGAAGCCGAGGCGCCCACCAGCGGCGCCGAGCCGCGCCCGCGCCTGTTCGCGCTCGACGCGCCGGAGACACAGGCAAGGCTCGCCGGCGGCCCCTATCTGTCGCATTGGGTCGTGCGCGTCGAGCGGCCGAGGGATCTGCAGCGCTGGCAAGCCCAGTACCCGCAGCGCATCCCGCCGGTCGTGCCGATGACCCGCGGCGCTTTCACCTGGGGTCTGGCGGTGCCGGATGACGGCGCGTTTCCCAGCTGGCAAGGCGCCGGGGACGGTCTGCTGCCCACGCTGATCCAGTGGGACACCCCGCATCACCCGTCACAGGTGCTGCCGGAAACCGGTCTGGCGCTCAAGTCGCTAAAGGGGTTCCACCCGCAAGCGGAGCTCCTCGAAGCCCAACTGCGCTGGCTCGGCGCGGCGCATCTGATCGACCTGTCCCCGCAGGACGGAACCTCGGGCACTCCGGCGCTCGTCGCCGAGTTCGAAACGCCCGGCGGCCTGCGCACGCTCAGATAGCGTTGCGACGCCCGGGCTGGCGCCGGGGCGGCACGGCGCACCGCGCCTCAGGAAGCGCGCGCAGGACGGCAACTCGGGCGATAATGAAAGTTTTTGACGAATCCGCTGAAGTAACACCCTGTTGAGGAAACCATGGACCAAAGCGACCTTCAAGCCCCCACGTGGCAACTGTCCGAACGCGCACGCAAGCTCACCAGTTCGGCGATTCGCGAAATCCTGAAAGTCACGGAACGGCCGGAGGTCATCTCGTTCGCAGGCGGCCTGCCGTCGCCCGCCACCTTCCCCGCCGAACGGATGCGCGAAGCGTCCGACCGGATCCTGCGCGATGCGCCGGCCGCGGCGCTCCAGTACAGTGCAACCGAAGGCTATCTGCCGCTGCGTGAATGGATCGCGGCCCGGTATTCGGTCAACGGCGCGCACATTCGCGCGTCGCAGGTGCTGGTCACGACCGGCTCGCAGCAGGCCCTCGATCTGCTCGGCAAGGTGCTGATCTGCCCGGACAGTCCAGTGCTGGTCGAAACCCCGACCTACCTGGGCGCGCTGCAATCGTTCTCGATGTACGAGCCGCGCTACGTGCAGGTGCCGACCGACGACAACGGCCTGATCCCCGCTGCGCTTACGCCTGAACTGACGGCCGGTGCGCGCCTGCTGTACGCACAGCCGAATTTCCAGAATCCGACCGGCCGCCGCCTGCCGATCGAGCGTCGCCGCGCGCTGGCCGAGCTGGCCAGGACAGCGCCGTTCCCCATCATCGAAGACGACCCGTACGGCGCGCTCGACTACGCAGGCGAGCCGCTGCCGACGATGCTGTCCATGGCGCCCGACCACATCGTGCATCTCGGCTCGTTCTCGAAGGTGCTGGCCCCGGGCCTGCGCATCGGTTACATCATCGCGCCCGAAGAACTGCACTTCAAGCTGGTCCAGGCCAAGCAGGCTACTGACCTGCACACGCCAAGCTTCACGCAGCGCATCGTGCACGAAGTCGTGCAAGACGGCTTTCTCGATACGCATGTGCCGACCATTCGTGCGTTGTACCGCGACCAGTGCGCGGCGATGCTGTCCGCGCTCGAGCGCTACATGCCGGAAGGCGTAAGCTGGAACCGGCCCGAAGGCGGCATGTTCGTGTGGGTGAAGCTGCCCGCGCAGATCGACAGCATGAAGCTGCTCGAAGAGGCCGTGGCACAGAATGTCGCGTTCGTGCCGGGTGGCCCGTTCTATGCGAACGAGCCTCAGCACAACACCCTGCGCCTGTCGTTCGTGACGGTGCCGCCCGCCAAGATCGATGAAGGCGTGGCCCGCCTCGCGGCCCTGATCCGCGCACGCGTCTGAGTGCGTGCGCCCCCTCTCTCTCGTTGACAAGGACAAGTCATGACTCAAGCCAATGTGTATGACAAGCTGAAGGAACTGGGCATCGAGCTGCCCACCGCGGGCGCACCCGCTGCGGCTTATGTGATGAGCGCGCAGAGCGGAAACACGGTTTATCTGTCGGGCCACATCGCCAGGAAGGATGGCAAGGTGTGGGCCGGCAAACTTGGCGACAACCTCAGCACCGAGGAAGGCAAGCTGGCCGCGCGCTCGATCGCCATCGACCTGCTCGCCACGCTGCATGCTCATGTGGGCGACCTGAACCGCGTCACGCGCATCGTCAAGCTGATGAGCCTCGTGAACTCGACGCTCGACTTCACCGAACAGCACCTCGTGACCAACGGCGCATCCGAGCTGATCGCCGATGTATTCGGCGAACGCGGCAAGCATGCGCGCTCGGCCTTCGGTGTGGCGCAGATTCCGCTGGGCGCCTGCGTCGAGATCGAGATGATCGCCGAAGTCGAGTAAGTCAACCGGTTGCCAGGGTCGTCTGTTGCACGGGCATCCCGGTTGGACCGATACCCATAACGCGTCGTGAGGTGCCTGGCCGCCCACGGCGCGTTCTGTTTTTTCTTACGCTTCCTTTTGCGCCCCACCGCGGTATTTCGGTGCCTGTAGCTTTTCTAAAATCCTTATTCGTGTTCAGGTCAATCACGCCAATAAAAACACTCAAAAAACACACAAAAAACCAACATGCCGCGGTGGCTCGAACCCCAATCCCACAGTAGAATCGGCCGTCGCGCCACCCAATTGTTTAAACGAGTCCAATGCCCGCTCGCACTGTACGCTTCAAACAAGTCGACGTTTTCACCGCGGTGCCCTTCAAGGGCAACCCGCTTGCGGTGGTATTCGACGCTGACGGTCTCGACGATGCCCAGATGCAGGCCATCGCACGCTGGACCAATCTGTCCGAGACGACCTTCCTCGTGAAGCCGACCGAGCCGGCCGCGGACTATCACGTGCGCATCTTCACGACGCACGGCGAATTGCCGTTCGCGGGCCACCCCACGCTGGGCACGGCTCATGCATGGCTCGAAAGCGGCTATCAGCCAAAGGTCCCCGGCAAACTGGTGCAGCAATGTGGCGTCGGCCTCGTGGAACTGAGCGCCCAGGACGGCGGAGCATGGGCCTTTGCCGCGCCGCCCGCGCGGGTCACGCCGCTGCCGCCCGACCTGTATGCAGCACTTACCGGCGCGTTGCGCACCGACGCAGTCGATTTCAGCGCCCCGCCCTGCGGTGTGGACAATGGCGCGCCATGGCTCGTCGTGCGAGTGAATTCGGCCGCTGCCTGCCTCGCGCTGGAGCCGGATGCGGCGGCGCTCGCGCGTGTCGTCGAGGCGGTCGGTACGCATGGACTCGCAGTCTACGGCCCGCACGCTGCCGACGGTCCGGCCACCTTCGAGGTGCGCTGCCTGATGGTGGGCGGCAGCCTCGGGATCGGCGAAGACCCGGTGACCGGCAGCGCAAATGCGGCGTTGGCGGGACTGTTGAGCCAGCAACAACGCCGCCCCGGCCAGCACTACACGGCCCGCCAGGGCACCGTATTGGGCCGTGCGGGCCAGGTGTCCGTACGATATGACGACGCAGCCGGCAAGACATGGATCGGCGGGTCGACCGTCACGATCGTCGACGGCACGTTCAGGCTGCCGTAGTCCGCAGCGTCGGTGCCGCGAGGCGCGCCGCTGCCGATTGCATGCAATCGGACCACCCGAAGACCTCACGCGGCGCTTGCCCATTTGGGCCAAGCATGGCCACAAAACGCCTCATCAGGACAACTCGATGACGCATGGATGTAAGGATGGCCTGCAGCGCCTCGGCATAGGGATGCGCCCTACCTCGACGAATCCCTCGAAAATACTCGCGCCGCCTGCACCGGACCGCAGCCCCCGGATATCGTGCAGGCTTGCCGTTCGCGTGCCCGGTAAGGCGAGCGTATACCCGATGCAAGGCCCCTTCCTTAATCCATTGGCATTAAGTAATATCGAAACGTATTTGCCGGCCCCAAGACGGTCTGGCCTGACACCACGCTCTTTCCTCCTGCGCAGCAGTCTCGGCACCTCGCTCACCATGCAGCCAATCTCGAAACCAGCGCAGTCGATGTACACGAAGCCGCTGCAGAACGGCACACGGGCGCGGTCCACCCGATGAGTCAGTCCCGCTTCTCTGCTGCGCGCGATGCAAGGCACCGCCAGGATCCGGTCGTGCCGCGCCGTCGCGCGCTGCTCGCTATCCCCGTGCTCGGCGTACTCGTGCTGATCCTGTTGTGGACGGTGATCTTCGCGCGCCTGTCGGTCGAGAAAGACGCCACGTCGCGCGAAGCGATGGCGTCGGCCGCGATTCTCTCGGCCGCGCTCGAGCAACATACGGTCAAGGCGATCCATCAGGTCGACCAGATCACGCGCTTTGTCAAATACGAGTTCGAGAAAACGCCCAGCCATTTCGATCTTGCCAGCACGGTCGAGAAAGGTGTCGTACAGAGCGACACACTGGTGCAGGTTTCGATCATCGACGAGCACGGCAAACTGGTGTCGAACACCGCCGAACAGAATCCCAAGCATATCGACCTGTCGGACCGCGAGCACTTCAAGGTCCACGAGCACGAGAACGACGACCAGCTCTATATCAGCAAGCCGGTGCTGGGCCGCGTGTCGGGTCAATGGACGCTGCAGATGACGCGCCGGCTCAATCATCCGGACGGCTCGTTCGGCGGGGTCGTGGTCGTCTCGGAGGACCCGAGCTATTTCACCAGCGACTTCTATAACAACGCGGCGATCGGCCACGACGGCGTGATCGCGGTGATCTCGGACAACGGCACGGTGCTCGCGCGCCGCACCGGCAACGGCGAAGCCTCCAGCGGCAAGTTCTCCGCGAGCGGTTCCTATCCGTCTTCCGAGCACGTCTCGGGCACCTATGTCGATTCGATCGACAACGTCACGCGCATCTTTTCTTACCGGCACATCGACGGCTATCCGCTCGGTGTGCTGGTGGGCCTGTCGCAAGCCGAAGAGTTCGCCGACTACAACCACACGCGCAACGTCTACCTGTTGATGGCGGGTTTCATTTCGCTCGCCATGCTCAGCTTCTTCGCCGTCGCCACCGGCCTGATCGGCAAGCTGCTCGGCCGTGAACGCGAGATGACGCATCTGGTCGAATACGACCTGCTGACCGGCCTGCGCAACCGCTATGCAACGCTGCAGAGCCTGCGGCACGACGTGGCGAACCCCGCGAACCTGAGCCGGCTCGCGATCCTCTTCATCGATCTGGACAACTTCAAGACCGTCAACGACACGCTGGGCCATAACGCCGGCGACATCGTCCTGCAGATGACCGCCGCGCGTCTGGCGGACGCCATCGGCGACGGCGGTGCGTTGAGCCGCATCGGCGGCGACGAGTTCGTGGTGGTCATCAAGGGCGACGACGTCGAGAAACGCGCAGTCGATCTCGCCGAAGCCGCCGCCGAAGTCTTCGCCAAACCGTTCGAAGTGCGCGGCAGTGCGTTCGTGCTGCATGCGAGCATCGGCATTGCGTTGTATTCGGTGCCGAACGAAAGCGAAATCGACCTGCTCAAAAAGGCCGATCTCGCCATGTACAGCGCCAAGGACGCCGGCAAAAACTGCTATCAGTTCTACTCACCGCAACTGTCGCATCGCGCCGACCACCTGATGAAGTGGGAGCAGCAACTGCGTGTGGCGCTCGCCGAAGGCCAGTTGTTCCTCGCCTACCAGCCGAAGATCGACCTCACCCGCCGCTGCATCACGGGCTTTGAGGCGCTGGTGCGCTGGAATCATCCGCAGCATGGCCTGATTCCGGCCAATGAGTTCATCCCGGTCGCCGAATCGACCGGCCTGATCGTGCCGATCGGCGACTTCGTGATTGAAACAGCCTGCCGCCAGCTCGCGCTGTGGCAACAGCAGGGCTACGACACGCTGTCGCTGGCGGTGAACATCTCCGCCGTGCAATTCTGGCGCGGCGACCTCTACGAAACCATTTCGCATGCGATCGAGGAATCCGGCATCTCCGCACGCCGCCTCGAACTCGAGATCACCGAGACGGCGATGATGGAGTACCCCGAACTCGTCTCGGAGAAAATCTTTGCGTTGAAGCGCCTCGGTGTGCGCATTGCGCTCGACGATTTCGGCACCGGCTATTCGTCGCTGTCGTATCTGAACCGCTTTTCAGTCGATACGCTGAAGGTGGATCGCTCATTCGTACAGGCCATTCCAGGCGACCGTAGCGTCTGCGTGATGGTGACGGCCATCGTCAATCTGGCACGCTCGCTCGGACTCACCGTAGTGGTCGAAGGCACCGAGACGGAAGAGCAGATCGCATGGCTCGCGGCGCTCGGTCATATCGAGGCGCAAGGCTTCCTGTTCTCGCGGCCAGTACCGGTCGACGCCATCCCGGCGCTGCTCGACCGCTTCGGCGTATGCGGCATGCCGGAGCGGCGCAGCGCGCGCGAGCCGGCGTCCGACAGCACCAGCGCAACGTCGAGCACGAGCGGACAGTCCGCTTAAGCCTTGCTTAAGCCTGGCTCAGGCCGGGCTGCCACGCGACAGCGCCGCGGCGCGCAAGCGCAAAAGCGGATATATTCAAGAGTACTGAGACTTTGAGCGCGCCCCTCCGGCCACGCAAGGCGCGCCGCATAACGACACGGCCTGAAAAATCCGCACGTCCGGCGAGCCCGGCGCGCAGACCGCCATGTACATGACTACGAGTCAGGACGCTGCCAGACGAGGTGAACGGGAACCGTTATGGACGCTGTTCCGGGTCGTGTGCGGCCTGTCGGCGCTGTCGTGGGGCGGGCTCGCGCTGATGGCGCAACTGGAAAACCATTACGTGGAACGCGAAGGCCGGCTCTCGCGGGTGGCATTCTCCGATCTGATCGCGCTCGCGTGGATGGTGCCCGGGCCGGTGGGCTGCAACGTCGCCGTGCAACTCGGGCATGCGTTGCGCGGACGGTCCGGCGCGTGGATAGCGGGTATCGCCAGCGTGCTGCCCTTCTTTGTGCTGATGACGCTGTTCGCAATCTTCTATCGCACGCCGATTGTGCGCGCCGTCGCGTCGCAGACGCTCCTCAATCACTTCAGCGTCGTACTGGGTACGCTCATTGCCGTCACCTGGTACAAGCAGACCCGTGCGCTCGTGCGCGGCAAGCTGGAATGGCTCGCGGCGCTGCTCGGTTGCGTCACGCTGGCTTATGCGCGCAGTCCGGCCGCCTATGTCGCCATGCTCGGGGTGGCGTTCGCGGTCGGCTGGTTCAACAGTCCCGCGCGAGAAGTGCGGCTCAAGGTCTCGATTGCACGCAGCGACTTGCGGCTGATGGGGGGACTCTTCGTGCTGCTGACGTTGTTCGCCATTCCGTTGCCGCATCGCTACGAACTTGTGCTGCTGTGGCCGCGCCTGGCAGGCGCCGGCATGACGCTATTTGGCGGTGGCTTCTCCGCGCTGCCGGTGCTCAAGGCGCTCTTCGTCACACCGGGCATCGGTATTTCGGATAACGATTTCACCCTGGCCTTCTCGCTCTCGCCGCTGTCCCCCGGGCCGCTGTTGAATGTGGTGCCGTTCTTCGGCTACCTCGTCGACGGCTGGCCCGGCGCGCTGATCGCCACACTCGCGCTGTTCGTGCCATCGGGTTGCCTCGTCGTGCTGGCGCAACGTCACCTGCATCAGTTGAAGGCCAACCCGCGTTTCGAGCACGGCATGCGTATTCTGCGTGCCGTGACCACCGCGTTTCTCGCGGTTGCCGTGCTGCGCATCGCGCAGCGCGTGCCACTGGAATTGCCCTACCTGATGACGGCGTTGTTCTCGTGCATGTGCTTCGCCAAACTCAAAGTGCCGGTGTACGTCGTCTATGGGACGGTGGCCGGCGCCTGCGGATTGTGGCTTGCGTATGCAGCGACGGCGTAGGTCGTGTCACCGCTGGCATCAGCGTGGTGAGCGCGCCCTGGCAAACCCGCCGAAGAACGCGCGCGCGTTTGCTTCCAGGCTCTCGAGGTGGTACCCGCCCTCCTGAACGATCACCGAAGGCAGATCAAGCGCGCCGATCGCCTCACCCAGGCGCCCGAAGCCTTCGGTCGTCACGGCCACCTTTGATTGCGGATCGTCCTTATAGATATCGAAGCCGAGCGCCAGCACCAATGCGTCCGGCTCGAAGCGCTCCAGCACCCGTAACGCCTCGTCCACCCGCTCGAAGAACACCGCTTCGGACGAGCCGTGCGGCATCGGGAAATTGACGTTAAAGCCGTCGCCTGCCCCCACGCCGCGCTCATCCTCGTAGCCCGCCACCACCGGATAGAAATTGGTCGGGTCGCCGTGAATCGACACATACAGCACGTCGTTGCGACCGTAGAAGATTTCCTGCACGCCCTGCCCGTGGTGCATGTCGGTATCGAGAATCGCGACGCGCCTGTATTGCTTGCGCAACGCCTGCGCGGCGATCGCGGCGTTGTTCAGGTAGCAGAAGCCGCCGGCCGCATCGGCACGCGCGTGGTGGCCGGGCGGACGGCAGAGCGCATAGGTCTCACGCGCGCCGTGGTTGACTGCAGCGGCTGCGGCCAGCGCGCTTTGCGCCGACCAGTACGCCGCGCGCCATGTGTGCTCGCCAACCGGGCAACTGCCGTCGGCAAGATAGCGTGCCGCCTGGGCGAGGATGCCGCGCAGCGGATTCGGCTCGCGTATGTAGATGTTCGACATGACTTCGTCGCCCCAGTCGTCGGGCATTTGCTTCCACGCCGTGTGCGCCTCTTCGAGAAAGCGCAGATAGTTCATATCGTGAACCGCGGCGATGGCCGCCGTGCCGAAATCGGCCGGCTCGCGCACGTCGAAGTTAAGCGACTTCACCGCCGCCACGAGTCGCGCAGCCCGCTCGGGTACCTCTTGCGGCGCGCGCATCTGCCCCCGCGACAGGTAGCCCTGCGGATGATGCAGCAGTTGCTCGGGATGGAAAAAGGTTTGCATGCCGACTCCTTTGTATCCTGTCCTCTGGGGGAAGGCCCGGCTTGATGGCGTTCTTAAACCCCGCGCGACAGTACGGCCACACCGATCGTCACGACACCCAGCACCAGGTTGACGACCACGAGGCGCCGCACCGTGCCCACCGCACGCGCGCCATCCGGCCAGTTCTGCGCCTGCACCGCGCGACGGATGCGCGGAAACACGGCGAAGCGGATATGTCCGAAGATCAGCATCATGACGATACCGAGGCCCGCCATCGCATGCAATTGCCATGACGCATGGCCACCGCCGAACTGCATGAGCAGGAAGCCGCCCGTCAGCAGGATCACGATCACCGAAGCGGCAACCCAGTTAAAGAAGCGCCCGAATACCGATTCCCATAGCGGCAGGCGCAACTGCGGCGACAAGTCGGCGAGAGCCGGTCGCAGGCAAAAATGCGCGAAGACCATGCCGCCAACCCACACGGCTACGCCGAGCAGATGTAAAAAGAGCGCGAGTTCGATGGCTTTGGTCATGTTGTTTTCCTCTCTCAGTGATGGCGTGCCGCTTGTTTTCGAACCTGGTGGACCCGGTTCGACGCGGCTGGTGACCGCGTTCGACCGCACGCCGTTCGTGCAGTTCCGCGGTTCACTGCAATTGCCATTGTTTTATTTATTGTCTCAGCGTGCGCGCAAGAAAACACCGGGCCGCCGCAAGTTTTCCGCTCCGCAGGAAGTCCCCCTGGGGGATTGCCCCTCCTGGGGGCCTGCCGCGAAGCGACTGGTTGGGCGCTCTTTCGCACACCGATCCCCGAACTTTTGCTATCTGCCACGTGCGCAGCCTGTGGTCGAGGGCTGCGCACGCGGTGCTGCCTGGTACTGCCTGTTACTTCATCACGCTGCGCCGCGCATCATCTTGCGCGGTCATGCGTGGTCACGCTTCATCATGCGGACAGCGCCGGGCGCATGCCCGACACCTTCAGCTTCGTGTCCGGCGCGCGACCCTTGCGGGCCCGCTTGCCGATATGCGGAGCCAACGCAGCGCCGCTCAGCGTTTCTTCATAGGCTTTGCCGCCACGGCCCGTGCCGAGCAGCACAACACCCGCCTTGCTGATCGCCAGTGCCTGGACAAGCGGCTCCGTCTCGTCCAGCGCCATCAGCGTGACGCCGCGGCCGCCGCCCGAGAGCGTCTTCATCTCATCGAGACCGAACACCAGCAACCGGCCGCCGCCCGACAGACAGGCGACGTAGGTCGCGTCCGGCAGCATCGGCATCGGTGCGAGCGGCGCCGCGCCTTCGTCGATGGTCATGAAGGACTTGCCGGCCTTTACGCGGCTCACCATATCGCCCACCCTGGCGATGAAGCCAAAGCCATTGCTCGACGCCAGCAGCAACGCCTGCTCCGCCGGCGCCGCGTAGTAGTGCATCAGGTGGCTGCCCGATTCGAGTTCGATCAGCGACGTGACCGGCACGCCGTCGCCGCGCCCGCCTGGCAGCAGCGCCACCGCAACCGAATAGACGCGGCCATTGCTCCCCCACGCGATCAGCGTATCCGGTGTGCGGCACTGGAACGCCGCATACAGGGCATCGCCCGCCTTGAATGTGAAGCCGGCCGGATCGAGCCCGTGACCCTTCAATGCACGCACCCAGCCCTTCTGCGAAACGACCACCGTCACCGGTTCGTCGACCACGCGTGCTTCGAACGTGGCGCGCTTTTCCTGCTGGATGAGCGTGCGGCGCTCGTCGCCGTATTGCCTGGCGTCGCCTTCGATTTCCTTGATGAGCAGGCGCTTCATCGCCGGTTCGCTGCCGAGCAGCTCTTCGAGCTTGGCCTTTTCGTCGCGCAGTTCGGACAGTTCCTTCTCGATCTTGATCTTCTCCAACCGCGCCAACTGACGCAGACGGATTTCAAGAATGTCCTCAGCCTGACGGTCAGAGAGCCCGAACGCGGATATCAGCGCCGGCTTGGGCTCGTCCGATTCGCGGATGATGCGGATGACTTCGTCGATATTCAAAAAGACGATCATCCGGCCTTCGAGGATGTGAATCCGGTCGTCGACCTTGGAGAGGCGGTGGCGCGTGCGGCGCGTGACGGTGGCGAAGCGGAAGCCGATCCACTCGTGCAGGATCTCGGCGATGCCCTTCTGCCGTGGCCGGCCATCGGCGCCCACCATCACCAGATTGAGCGACGCATTCGATTCGAGGCTGGTGTGCGCGAGCAGCGAATTGACGAACTCGGTCTGGTCGATACGGCTCGACTTCGGTTCGAACACAAGACGCACCGGCGCGTCCTTGCCCGATTCGTCGCGCACCGCGTCGAGCAGCGCGAGCATCGTCTGCTTGGTCTGCAATTGCTCGGGGGTGAGCGTCTTCTTGCCGAGCTTGATCTTCGGATTGGTCTGCTCTTCGATTTCCTCGAGCACTTTCTGCGCAGCAGTGTTCGGCGGCAGTTCGGTGATCACCAGTTGCCATTGGCCGCGCGCGAGGTCTTCGATTTTCCAGCGCGCACGCACCTTCAGGCTGCCGCGGCCGCTTTCGTACGCCGCGGTGATTTCCGCTTCGCTCGAAATGATCTGGCCGCCGCCCGGGAAGTCCGGACCCGGGATGTGCTGCATCAACTCCGCGTGCGTGATCTTCGGGTGACGGATCATCGCCACCGCGGCGGATGCAACTTCGCGCAGGTTGTGGGACGGGATTTCCGTTGCCAGACCCACTGCAATGCCGGATGCGCCGTTGAGCAACACGAACGGCAGACGCGCGGGCAGCAGCTTGGGCTCGTCGAACTCGCCGTCGTAGTTCTTCATGAAGTCGACCGTGCCCTGATCGATCTCATCGAGCAGCAGCTTCGCGATCGGCGTGAGGCGCGCTTCGGTGTACCGCATCGCCGCTGCGCCATCGCCATCGCGCGAGCCGAAGTTACCCTGGCCGTCGATCAACGGATAGCGCATCGAAAAGTCCTGCGCGAGACGCACCAGTGCGTCGTACGCCGACTGGTCGCCGTGCGGGTGGTACTTGCCGAGCACGTCACCCACCACGCGCGCCGACTTGACCGGCTTCGCGTTGTCGGACAGACCCATGTCGTTCATCGCGAACAGGATGCGGCGCTGCACCGGCTTCTGGCCGTCGCACACATCCGGCAGCGCGCGGCCCTTGACCACGCTCACCGCGTAGTCGAGATACGCACGTTCCGCGTAGTTGCCGAGCGTCAGAAAGTCGCCTTCCGGCGGCGGCGGCTCGGTGAAAAGGTCGAGAGTGTTATCGTCGTCCATCTAGATTCCGTATCCGTGTTTGGCGTGAAGTTGGCCTGGTGAACTGAGGCGCTGGGAGTGCGCTCAGATATCCGCTTCCACTTCGTTGCCCTTTTCTTCCAGCCAGCTGCGCCGCGATGCCGCTTCGCCCTTGCCCATCAGCATCGTCATGCGCGCCACCGTGGCGTCATAGTCAAGTTCGCCGAGCGCCACCGGCGTCAGGCGCCGCGTGTCGGGGTTCATGGTCGTGTCCCACAACTGCTCCGCGCTCATTTCGCCGAGACCTTTGAAGCGGCTGATCGACCACTGCGTATCGCGCACGCCGTCCTTGCGCAGCTTGTCGAGGATCGCTTCGAGTTCGCCTTCGTCGAGCGCATAAAGCTTCTGCGCCGGCTTCTTGCCGCGCGCGGGCGCATCGACGCGAAACAGCGGCGGACGCGCGACGCACACGTGCCCGCGTTCGATCAGTTGCGGGAAATGCTTGAAGAACAGCGTGAGCAACAGCACCTGGATGTGCGAGCCGTCGACGTCAGCGTCCGACAGGATGCAGATCTTGCCGTAGCGCAGATTCGACAGATCGACCTTGTCGTCCGGGCTATGCGGATCGACGCCGATCGCCACCGAGATGTCGTGCACTTCGTTGTTGGCAAAGAGCCTGTCGCGCTCGGTTTCCCAGGTGTTCAGCACCTTGCCGCGCAACGGCAGGATCGCCTGATATTCCTTGTCGCGGCCCATCTTTGCCGAGCCGCCCGCCGAGTCGCCCTCGACGAGAAACAGTTCGTTGCGGCCGATTTCCGTGGATTCGCAGTCGGTCAGCTTGCCCGGCAGCACCGCGACACCTGAGCTCTTGCGCTTCTCGACTTTCTGGCCCGCACGCGTGCGCGCCTGCGCCTGCTTGATGACGAGATCCGCCAGTTTCTTGCCGTGTTCGACGTGCTGATTCAGCCACAACTCGAGCGCCGGACGCGTGAACGACGACACCAGCTTCACCGCGTCGCGGCTATTCAGACGCTCCTTGATCTGCCCTTGAAACTGCGGATCGAGCACCTTCGCCGACAGCACGAACGACACGCGCGCAAACACGTCTTCCGCGAGCAGCTTGACGCCCTTCGGCTGCAGGTTATGCAACTCGACAAAACTCTTCACCGCCTGGAACAGACCGTCACGCAACCCGGATTCGTGCGTGCCGCCCGCAGGCGTCGGAATCAGATTGACGTACGACTCGCGCATGAGCGTCCCTTCTTCGCTCCACGCGACGACCCATGAGGCGCCTTCGCCTTCGGCAAACGTCTCTTCACTCGTGCGTGAATTTTCGACGTAGCGCTCGCCCTCGAACAGCGGAATCAGCAGATCGCTGCCGTTCATGCCTTCGAGCAGGTAGCCGCGCAAACCGTCTTCGTATTTCCAGGTTTGCGTTTCGCCGGTTTTCTCGTTGATCAGCGTGACTTCGACGCCCGGCAACAGCACCGCTTTCGAGCGCAGCAGACGTTGCAATTCGCCGAGCGGCAGGTTCGGCGAATCGAAGTACTTCGGATTCGCCCACGCGGTGACGCGCGTGCCGGACTTCTTGTCGCCTTTGATCGCGGGGCGTACTTCAAGCTGCTTCGCGACGTCGCCGTTGGCAAAGCTCAATTCGGCGATTTTGCCGTCGCGCCACACGGTGACGTCGAGGCGGGTGGACAGCGCGTTGGTGACCGACACGCCGACGCCGTGCAGGCCGCCCGAGAACGTGTAGGCGCCGCCGGCGGCTTTATCGAACTTGCCGCCCGCGTGCAGGCGCGTGAAAACGATTTCGACGACCGGCACGCCTTCTTCCGGATGCAGGCCGAACGGAATGCCACGGCCGTCGTCTTCGACCGAGACCGAATGGTCCGTATGCAGCGTGACCGTGATTTGCCGGCCGTGGCCGCCAAGGGCCTCGTCCGACGCGTTGTCGATAACTTCCTGAATAATGTGCAGCGGATTTTCGGTGCGGGTGTACATCCCGGGCCGTTGCTTGACCGGCTCCAGGCCCTTCAACACCTTGATCGACGCTTCGCTATACGCGGCGTTTGGCTTTTTCGTAGACATGGTTGACTCGGGTGCGTCGGTTCATCGTTGTCCACAGGTCCTGTGGACAGGTCCGTGGACAATGCGTTGAGTTTTCAAAAAAAGCGAAACGAAACAACGGGGTTAGATGGGGTGCCCGCAGTGCGGGCAAGCTGTTTTGTCGCCTGGCTTCCCATGGGCGCGCTCGACGGTGGCTCGGTGCCGGTTCAACAGCACGGCAACGGCCAGCCGGTGCGAACGCCGGAGGAAGCCTGTTCGCGGGGTATTTTACTGATTTCGATACGGGCGGCAATTCACGATGTGCGGGATTGGCCGTTTGGATAAGAGGCTGCGCACTGCTTCGGCCAATGATGCGACCGCTGCAAGACCGCTGCGGGACCGTGGAAAAACTGTGACGGGACCGCTGCCCAGCCGCGGCACCCGACCTCGGCATGGGTTCGGCGCAACCTCGGATCGCGCCGCCCCCGCGCGTCACTTGCGCTTGTTTTCCAGCTCGTCCCAGCGTTCCAGCGCAATCAGCAGTTCCTCGTCGATCGCGGCGTAGCGCTCGGTCAGGCGCGTGCCTTCCTGAGCGTCTTTCGCGAAGACCGAACCGTCTTCGAGTTGCGCGCCGATGGTTTTCTGCTCGGCTTCGAGCGCGGCGATTTTCGCCGGCAATGCCTCGTGCTCGCGCTGATCCTTGAACGACATCTTCGCAGCGCGCTGCGTATTGCGACCAGCCGGCACGCCAGCGTCTTTCGCCGCCACTTCTTTGGCTGCTTCTTTCTGCGCTTCCTGCGCCATCTGCTGCGAGCGGTCGCGCTGAATCTGCCAGTCGGTAAAGCCGCCGACATACTCGCGCCACTTGCCTGCGCCTTCCGAAGCGATCACCGAGGTCGCGACGTTATCCAGAAACGCGCGATCGTGGCTGACCAGCAGCACGGTGCCGTCGTATTCGGTGAGCAGTTCTTCGAGCAATTCGAGCGTCGGAATGTCGAGGTCGTTGGTCGGTTCGTCGAGCACCAGCACGTTGGCCGGCCGCGCGAACAGACGCGCCAGCAGCAGGCGATTGCGCTCGCCGCCCGACAGCGACTTGACCGGCGACCGCGCGCGTTCCGGCGCGAACAGGAAGTC
>DASZIR010000066.1:0-9490 GCA_035948995.1 Paraburkholderia sp.
CTGGCATCGACCTTGCACAGTAGAAGCGCGGCCGCAAAGGCCCGACAACTAAAGCATGGAGACAACGATGCCCGATTTCCCCTCCCGGTATTTCTGAATTCGTCGTCTTGTCGCGGCCCGATGCCGTGCACAGGCGATACGTTCACCCGTACGCATGATGCGCAGCGTGGCAGGCCCTTGGCTCACCCACATCGCAGGAACCATCGTGAAGAAACCCTTCTATAAAGTGCTCTACGTCCAGGTGATCGTTGCGATCATCATCGGCATTGCCCTCGGCCACTATTCGCCGGCCCTCGCGATCGACATGAAACCTTTTGGCGACGCCTTCATCAAGCTCATCAAGATGGTGATCGGGCCGATCATCTTCTGTACGGTCGTAACCGGCATCGCCGGGATGCAGGACATGAAGAAGGTCGGGCGGGTCGGCGGCAAGGCGCTGCTGTACTTCGAGATCGTCTCGTCGTTTGCGCTGGTGCTCGGCCTGATCGCCACGCACGTGCTGAAGCCGGGGGTCGGCTTCAACGTCGATCCGGCAACGCTGGACACCAAGGAGGTCGCTTCGTTCGCCGCCAAGGCGCACGGGCAAAGCACGGTTGACTTCCTGATGCACATCATTCCGAACACGATCACGGATGCGTTCGCGCAAGGCGAAATCCTGCAGATCCTGTTGATCGCGATGCTGTTCGGCAGCGTGCTCGCGACGCTCGGCGAGCGCGGCAAGGTCGTCACGGATCTGATCGACAGCTTGTCGAGCGTGCTGTTCGGTGTGGTGCGGATCATCACCAGGCTCGCACCGATCGGCGCTTTCGGCGCGATGGCGTTCACCATTGGCAAGTATGGCGTGCACTCGCTGCTGCCGATGCTCAAGCTGATCGGCACGTTCTATCTGACCTCGATCGTGTTCGTGGTCGTGGTGCTCGGCGCGATCGCCCGCATGGTCGGCTTTAGCGTCCTGCGCTTCGTGGCGTACATCAAGGAAGAAATGCTGATCGTGCTCGGCACGAGTTCCTCCGAAGCGGCGCTGCCGCAGTTGATGCAGAAGCTCGAAAAGCTCGGCTGTTCGCGCTCGGTGGTGGGTCTCGTGGTGCCGACCGGTTATTCGTTCAACCTCGACGGCACCAATATCTACATGACGATGGCCGTGCTGTTCATCGCCCAGGCCACCAACACCGATCTCACGCTTACCCAGCAACTCACGCTGCTCGCGGTCACGATGCTGACCTCGAAGGGCGCAAGCGGTGTGACGGGCGCCGGTTTCATCACGCTCGCCGCGACGCTTGCCGTGGTACCGACGATTCCGCTGTCGGGCATGGTGCTGATCCTCGGCATCGACCGCTTCATGAGCGAATGCCGCGCGCTGACGAACATCGTCGGCAACGGCGTGGCGACGGTGGTGGTGTCGGCGTGGGAAAAAGAGCTGGACCGTACGAAGCTGCGCGAGGTGCTGCATGGTGAAGTGACCGTGAAGGAAACGGCGAGCGCCTGAGCGCATGCGGCGGGGTGGGGGCGCCCGGTGACCGCGCCGCCGCCCGCTTGTCGCAGAAGATCGGCGGGCCGCGGGCTAATGATGGCCAGGCGCCCCGGCGTGTCGCGGTATGCGATAACGCGTTATGCCACAATAACTGCACTTCACCGATCGGAATCTGCCAACGTGACGCGCCGCCTGTTGATCCTCTTCGCGCTCGTCGCCGGGCTCGTGGCGGCGTGCGGGCTCACGTGGAGCATCACGTGGCAGCGCGGCATCGACAATTTGCGGCGCAATGCCGCGGTGCGCGTCGATCGTACGGCGAATGCGCTCAAAAGCACGCTCGAGCGCTACGAGTCCCTGCCGTATCTGCTTGCCGAGCATCCGTTCGTGCAAGACGTGCTGGTGAACCCGAATGCCCTCAACGTCGAGCGCGCCAACCGCTACCTCGAAGACCTCAACCGCCACGCGCGGGCAACGGCGACCTATATCATCAAGGCCGACGGCCTTTGCATCGCGGCCAGCAACTGGCATGAAGCGGAGAGCTTTGTGGGGGGCGAATACCGGTTCCGGCCGTATTTCGTCGATGCAGTGAAGGGCGGCGTGGGTCGTTTTTTCGGCATCGGCACGATTTCCCATGATCCCGGTTACTACATCTCGCAACCCGTGCAGCGCGACGGCAAGATCGTCGGCGTGGCGGTCGTCAAACTCAATCTGGAATGGTTTCAGGGCGCCGATGCGTCCGAGCCGCTGATCGTCACCGACGATCACGGCGTGATTTTCCTGTCGTCCGTGCCGGCGTGGAAATACCATACGGTGCGGCCGTTGTCGGGCGCGGTGGCTGACTCGATCTATCAGACGCGCCAGTACGCGCAGCAGGAGATTCCGCCGTTGCCCGTGACGATCGAGCGCACGCTCGAGGGCGATGCGCAGATCGTGCGCATCGGCGGCGGACGCTATGCACCGCGCTATCTGGCGTCGCGCCGCATGATGGGCGAGCCTGACTGGCATCTGATCACGATGGCGAGTATCGATCCGGTCGACGCCGACGCGCGCAATGCCGCGATCGTCACCGGCTTTGGCTACGTGTCGCTGTGCCTGCTGGCGTTCTACTGGAGAATGCGGCGCACGCGTGTGCGCGAGGTGATGCGCAGCCGTGAGCTGCTGCAAAGCGCGTATGCGGAGCTTAACCAGCGCGTGGCGGAACGGACCGCGGACCTGTCGCAGGCGAACGAGCAACTCAAGAAGGAAGTCAGTGAGCGCACGCGCGCCGAACAGGAGTTGCGCGCCGCGCACGACGAACTGATTCAGGCCAGCAAGCTCGCGGCGCTGGGCCAGATGGCCGCGGGCATTACGCACGAGTTGAATCAGCCGCTTGCCGCGCTGCGCGGCTTTTCGGACAACACACGGGTGCTGCTGGAGCGCGGCGATCAGGCGTCGGCGCGCGAGAATCTCGAGGCGATTGCGGCGCTCACCGAGCGCATGGGCAAGATCACCAACCAGCTGAAGCTGTTCGTCGGCCGGGCCCGGCCGCGCAGTGCGCGGGCGCCGCTGGCGCGCGCGTTGCGCAATGTGCTGGCGCTGCTTCAAAAGCGTTTGCAGGATGTCGAGGTGGACGTCAGCGTGGTCGACGCCGCGGCTGGCACACGCGAGCGCTTCGATCCGGCTGAAGATCACCCTGAGTTCGTCGCGAATTGCGATGACTTGCGGCTCGAACAGGTGCTGATCAACCTGCTGGGCAACGCGTTGGATGCGGCGGCCGGCGATCCGGGGGCCAGCCATCCGGCGGCCGCCACCCCCGCGCCACGTATCGAAATCGAAATCGAAGCCACAGACGCCACGCTGTCAATCTCGGTACACGACAACGGTCCGGGCATTCCGGACGATGTGTTGCCGCGGCTATTCGAACCGTTCTTCACAACGAAGGAAATGGGCCAGGGCTTGGGACTGGGTCTGGCGATCTCCTCGTCGATTGCGCGTGACGCCGGTGGGTCGCTGGTTGCCCGCAATGCGCCGGACGGTGGCGCGCTATTCGTGCTGACGCTGCGCCGGGCGCACGTGCGGGCAACGGATCCGCTCACGGCGGGTTCCTGAATTCAGACGATTCACGTGCTCTGAGACGCTCTCAGGCGCTTTAAGGTGATAAGGACAATGGTCAACAATAGTTTGCCGGTGCTGTATATCGAGGACGACGAACTGGTGCGTCGCGCGAGCGTGCAAAGTCTGCAGCTGGCCGGCTTCGACGTGACCGGCCACGCCTCCGTCGAGTCCGCGGCGCGCAGCATCAGCGCGGATTTTCCCGGTGTGATCGTCAGCGATATCCGTTTGCCCGGCGCGAGCGGCCTCGATCTGCTTGCGCAATGCCACGAACGCGCCCCCGACGTGCCGGTCATCCTCGTGACGGGCCACGGCGATATCTCGATGGCCGTGCAGGCGATGCGCGACGGCGCGTACGACTTCATCGAGAAGCCGTTCGCCTCCGAGCGTCTGATCGAAACGGTGCGGCGCGCGCTCGAGCGCCGCACCCTGGTGCTCGAAAACCATGCGTTGCGCCGCGAGCTGGCGGGGCAAAACACGGTGGCGCCGCGCATCATCGGCCGCAGCCCGGTGATCGAACAGGTGCGCCGGCTGATCGCGAATGTCGCGCCGACCGATGCGTCCGTGCTGATCAACGGCGATACCGGGGCGGGTAAAGAACTGATCGCGCGCAGCCTTCATGAACTGTCGCCGCGGCGCGACAAGCCGTTTATCGCCGTCAATTGCGGTGCGCTGCCTGAGCCGATGTTCGAATCGGAGATGTTCGGCTACGAGCCGGGCGCGTTTACGGGCGCGGCGAAACGCCGCATCGGCAAGCTCGAGCACGCATCGGGCGGCACGCTCTTTCTCGACGAGATCGAAAGCATGCCGCTCGGGCTACAGGTCAAACTGTTGCGCGTGCTGCAGGACGGGGTACTGGAACGGCTCGGTTCGAACCAGCCGATTCGCGTGAATTGCCGGGTTGTGGCGGCTGCCAAGGGCGACATGACCGAACATGTGGCGGCCGGCACGTTCCGGCGCGACCTGTTGTACCGGCTGAACGTCGTGACGATCGCGTTGCCGCCGCTGGCCGAGCGGCGCGAGGACATCGTGCCGCTCTTCGAACATTTTCTGCTTGACGCCGCTGTGCGCTATCAGCGGCCCGCGCCGATTCTGACCGACCGCCAGCGCGCCGGCCTGATGCAGCGCGACTGGCCGGGCAACGTGCGGGAATTGCGCAACGCAGCGGACCGCCTCGTGCTCGGGGTGGCGGAAGACCCGATGACGGCATCGGCCGACGACGCTCCGGAGACGCAGTCGCTCAAGGAGCGCGTCGAGCAATTCGAGCGGGCGGTGATTGCCCAGGCGTTGGAGCAGACGGGCGGTGCCGTGGCGGTCGCAGCGGACCGCTTGCAGTTGGGGAAGGCGACGCTCTACGAGAAGATCAAGCGCTATGGCCTCGCGGCCAAAGGCGACGGCGAGCGTTGACGGCTATCAGGTAGCTCGCGGAGCCCAATAGCAACGCGCCGGTAGCGGAGAGGCCCGCTACCGGCGCGTTTTTGTCGGATGCCTCGATGCTTCAGGCTGCGTTCAGCGCCTTCTCGAGCAGTTGGTCCAGCTCGGTGAATTGCGGTTCGCCAACGTAGCGCTTGAGGATCTTGCCGTCCTTGTCGACCACGAAGGTGGTCGGCGTCAACTGGACGTTGCCGAACTGCCTGGCGGCCGAGCCGTCGTCCATCGCGACCTTGAACGGCAGGCGGCGCGTCTCGCTGTAGTTCGTCACGTACATGGGGGCGTCGTAGTTCATCGCCACGGCGACGAATTCGAGCCCCTTGCCCTTGAAACGGTTATACGTTTCGACCATCTGCGGCATTTCCTTCATGCAGGTGTCGCAGTTGGTAGCCCAGAAGTTGACTAGATAGACCTTGCCTTTCAGGTCGGCCGTCGAGACTTTCTGGCCGGACAGCAGCGTGAAAGTGGCGTCTGGCACGCGTTGCTGGCCGTTGAATGCGAAGTAGCCAGCAATCGCAATTGCACCGGCGACGACCGCCATCACGAGATAGCGGATCGGACTGGCACGCCTGGACACGGCGGTAGACGGGGTAGGGCTCATGAACGGGACCTCGGGATTCGCGCAGTAAGCGCGGAACGTAGCGACAGTATTGTAGCGTCAATCCTGCGACGAGGCTGGGCGCCGTCTGTTAGCGGAGTCAGCGGATAATGCGATTTTACGCTTTGTTCTCCTTCGTCCTCCCTGACTTCGTTCTCATGTTCCGACCCGCTTTTCGCCTGCCGTTCCTGCGCGTTCTGTCCAACTTTGCTGTCTGCCTGAATGCGTCCCTGCGCCGACGCGTGTCTGGCCAGCCTGAAACGCGCTCCTCGCTAATAGCCGCAATGGTCTCGAGCGCCTGTGCGCTGGCCGTGGGCGCTGTGCTGTCCGCCTGTTCGCCTACCTACGACTGGCGCACCGTCATGAACAACGACAACGGCTATACCGTCGACCTGCCGGCGAAGCCGAGCGATGACGCGCGACAGATCGACATTGGCGGCACGCCGATGAAAATGGCGATGCAAACCGCCGAAGCCGGCAAGGCCGTATTCGCGGTCGGCACGTTGATGTTGCCTTCTGACGACCCGCAGATGCAGCGCACCGCACTCGACTTTCTGCGCAACGGCCTCGCCCGCAATGTCAGCGCTGCGCCGGCGGCGCATGCGGTGCAGATTCCGCTGGCGGCAGGCGGCCAGGTGCCCGGGCTCGAAATGACGCTGAGCGGCAAAGCCGGCGAGCAGCAGGAGAGCCGCACGATCTATGCACGGCTTGTCGCCCATGGCCGGCACGTCTATCAGGCGGCGATCATCGCCAGCCAGCCGCTGCCGCAGGAACAGGTCGATCAGTTTTTTCGTTCCTTCCAGCTGTATTGAAGGTAGCGGGGCCGACGGTCGGGGCGACGTTGATCGCTTCGCGGAGTGAAAGTTCCTTCATAGGTTATGACGCTAATAGCTGGATTTTATGAGGATTTTTCTGTTACCCACAGGGCCTGTGGATAACACTGTGGAGAACCTCGCGCGGAAGCGCTGAAATGCCCGCCGGACGGGCCTCCTGTCAGATTTCCCTTGCTCGGGGCGGATCGGAAATGTCAATAAAATCAAAGTGTTCCGAAAAGCCCCTCAGGTGTACCTTTCAGATGTGCCCGAATTTGTCAGGTAGCCGTTTGTGTGCATAAGTCAAGTCTTGACAGCCATTTTTTTACTTTATCCGGCCGTAAATGCACGCCGGTATTGGACCGCTTCGGCAATCTGGCCCCCAGTCGGCTTGTCGGAGCCGGCGAGGTCGGCAATGGTCCGCGCGACCTTGAGCACCCGGTAGCAGGCGCGCGCGGACCAACCGAAGCGACCCCGCTTCGCGTAGCAACGCCTCACCGGCAGGGTCGGGGCGGCATGCCGATCTGGCCGTCCTACGATTGCCCTTCGGGCGGCTGCAGGAAGGCATCGCGAAACGCTGCCAGCGTTTTGTCCGAGCCGTCAGCGAATTCATCGACCATCTGCATCGCGGCGCGCGCCAGCATGTCTCGACGCAGTGTGCCGTAGGTGCTCTCGTCTTCTAGAAGTGGGAGTGCTGCGTTGCGCGTCGCTGCGAGCGCAACTTGCCGGGCATCCCGGCCTGGCAGGGCGGTCGATGCGAGGTCCAGGTCAAAGCCGTAGGCCTCGAGCAGATCGGTCGCGGTTTCCCAGATGCGTTCTTCGTTGCCGGCCTTGTGATAGTTGCGCACGATCAGCAAAAGATCCGATGCATCCGTGTTTTTGTTCGTACGTCGGTCGTGCCACGCCAGAATCTTGAACAACGCGAGTGCCGGTAGCGCGACGCGGCGGCCGATGGCGGCGGTATCTGGGACCGTGGAGCGACTCCTCTGTGGCGTAGGCGTTGCGCCTGTGGAAATCCTCGCCGGTTCAACATCAACAACTGCAGGGAAACGGAGTTAGTTGGACTAGTGCGCTGTTTGCTGGACTTGAAAGCACGAAATTAGCGGGACTACCGTGCTGGTGCGCGCCAGATCGTCCTGCAGGGCGAAGGTTGGATTAGGTGATCGCGCTCAGTCATCCCTTTCGGCTTGCCAGGCGTGATACCGGTGTGCTCTTGCAAGTATCAGTAGAACCTACACGCCCGCCCACCAGCGCTGGATGAATGATGTGGCGCGCGGAACGGTCGCTGCCACCACTGCGTGGGCGAAAAGCCCGACAGGCTGGCCGACAGCAGTGCGGCGGACGTGAGCGCTCCGTCATCGGTCATGGGCGGCAGCAGGCTCGGCAGGCGGGCCGCGAGCATCGATTTGCCGGCGCCAGGCGGTCCGGCCATAGAAGGTCGGGGAGACCTACGATCGAAAAATAGGGTAATCCGTTGGCGAGGTGGACCTCGACCGTTACTTCAGGCGCGCTGCCAGAGGCCGGCGCGCGACTGCGCACCACGGCAAGCGACATATTTTCTCCCGTCAGACGGCGCGCCGGGCGGCGCGCTCGTCCCCTAAAACGCTGATGACGCCACGGCTCGCTTGCCAGTGATGTGCAGCTTTGAGCGCGGCTTACGACGCTTGCGTCGTGACCGGCAGCTTCTGTTCGAGCTCGGCGACGCGCCGCTCCAGTTCCTCGAGCCGGGCGCGCGTGCGTACCAGTACCTGGGTCTGGGTATCGAATTCCTCGCGCGTGACCAGATCGAGCTTCGAGAAGCCTTGCGACAGCATGGCCTTGACGTTGCGTTCGACGTCCTTGGCCGGCGAGTTCTTGAGCAGATCGCTCACGCGCGCCTGCAAATCGTTGAAGACGTCGTTTGGTTGTTTCATGGTGTTCCCCTTGGATGCACAAAAGATGTGCATGTGTCGTTACGTCTGTGCTCCGGATGAGTAAATGATCGATCTTGGTGCATGACCGGTTGCCGATCACTTCTTCATGAGCGCCTTTGGTGCGCGCTTTCACATCCGTTACCTGCGAACACTCTAGCAACGATCCACGCGGCGCGCCACCGTACCCCGCGCACGTTGGCCATCCGGCCAGGGGGCTCGCCCCGGCAGCCGGCGGTACCGGTTCCAGAGTGCCAGGCTCACACATGGCATGCGAGTTGCTGTTACTGCCCCGCGCGCACTGCCGGGATGTTTTACCGGACGTGCATCGACGCGGCTTTGACAGAGGCTGCATATCGACGCAACAGCTCAGGGGAACCAGGAACCAGGTTACGCAAACGGGTTACGCAACTACAGCGAGGATTTCATGAAACTGATTACCGCAATCATCAAGCCGTTCAAGCTCGATGAGGCGCGCGAAGCCTTGTCGGCCATCGGCGTCTCCGGAATCACGGTGACAGAAGTGAAGGGCTTTGGACGTCAGAAAGGCCACACCGAGCTGTACCGGGGCGCAGAGTACGTGGTGGATTTCCTGCCGAAGGTGAAGATCGAGGCCGCGGTCTCGGATGACATCGTCGACCAGGCAATCGAAGCGCTCGAGCGTGCGGCACGGACCGGCAAGATCGGCGACGGCAAGATTTTTGTCACGCCGATCGAGCAAGTGATTCGAATTCGCACCGGGGAGACCGGGGCGGACGCCCTGTAATAAAAGATAGCGACACAAGAGGAAACGAAGATGCGCAAATTAATGATGTCCTTGCTGATGGCCGGATCGCTGCTCGCGGGCGGTATCGGCGCCGCCCTCGCGGACGACGCTTCCGCACCCGCAGCCGCCTCGGCGCCTGCCGATACGACGGCGAGCGCGCCGGCACCGGCAGCGGCCGCAGCTTCAGCCCCGGCGGCCGACGCATCCGCGCCGGCCGTCGCCGCGGCGGCACCTGATGCATCGGCTGCCTCGGCCGCCGCTGCAGCTGCTCCGGCAGCACCGACCGCGCCGTTCTCGGTCGATTCGTCGAAGATCAACTCGGGCGACACCGCCTGGATGCTGACCTCCACCGCGCTCGTGCTGTTCATGACGATCCCGGGCCTGGCGCTCTTCTACGGCGGCATGGTCCGC